>JBKHKF010000097.1:0-8270 GCA_046537745.1 Anaerolineales bacterium
GAGCAGCGGATAAATATAGGGCGCATCATTCAGCTAATCTGTTGGAGGTCCAGGACGAGTACGACCTGTATCTGGCGAAGGGTGGCAATTGGTTCGTCCATGCCTGCTATCCGCTGTGGGAGGCGATTTGCTTTCCTCTTCCGATCGAGCCAGCTAACAGAAGGATTGCTTCTCCAAGCGCGCGAAGCTAATTAAGGGGCCCACCACGTCTCTCGAATTTGACGATATTCTGCGATCGGGTCAGCTTCTACCTAGTTCGCAAAAGGATCTTGGCTTGGGTTCGTGAACGCCCACTTGCAGGGATAGCCTGCCAGATTGCAGTCCACGCCGCAATCGCACTTGCGCTCCAGTACCCTGGGGGCCTGATAAAAGCGCAGAATGCCACTGGGGAAAGCGCGCCGCTCCATCAATGTTGCCTCTTCCTGGCGGAGCTCGCAAAATCGTTTGCTCACAACTACCCATTGTTCAGCTGCCATTGACTTTCTCCTTCTTCCGGCTGTTCAAACCGATTTCGGTACTTGCTCACCAGCCAGTTCCCGCCCGCGAGCCAGCGCCTGCAGGTTGGAGGCGACCAGGTCGGGATCTTTCTTCTTCGACAATTTGTGTTCCAGGGCGGCTTGCACCGCGCCATCGCTCACCAGTTTTTTCCTTACCAGCAGCGCACCCAGCATCACGATGTTCGCCAACTGACTGTTGCCAAGCGATTCGGCCTCTGCCGTGGCTGGAACCAGCAGGACTTCGATATCCTGACGGGTTGGTGATTCGGGCACAAGGCTGCTGTTTACGATCAGGAGACCGTCTTCTCGCACCAGCGGCTCATATTTGGCGACGGAGGGCTTGTTCAATGCCATCACTACCTTCGGCTTCTGAACGATGGGAGAGCCGATGGGGTCATCGCTGAGAATGACCGTGCAGTGGGCTGTCCCGCCTCGCATTTCAGGACCGTAGGAGGGGAGCCAGGTCACATGCAAATCGTCCTGCAGCGCCGCCTCCGCCAGCACCTGACCGGCAAAGAGCGCCCCCTGTCCGCCAAAACCGGAGATGATCGTTTCAGTCTGTGTCACCGGTTCTTTACTCCTTCCGCCACTTTGAAATCCCCGAGGGGATAGGCGGGGATCATGTGCTCCTCTATCCAATCCAGCGCCTCCGTTGGCTCCAAACCCCAATTGGTCGGGCAGCTTGAAAGCAGCTCGACCATGGCGAAACCCTGGCCATTCAGCTGCACCTCAAAGGCGGTGCGGATCGCTTTCTTGGCCCGGATGATTTCCTTTGCGTTGTGCAGGCTGCGCCGGACCACATAGGCCGAGCCGGGAAGTCCAGCCAGGAGCTCGGACATCTGGAGGGGCATTCCGGTCATTTCGATATCACGCCCGGTGGGGGAGGAGGTCGTTTTCTGTCCGGGCAGGCTTGTCGGCGCCATCTGGCCGCCGGTCATGCCGTAGATTGCGTTGTTAATAAAGATCGTAGTGATTTGCTCACCCCGGGCGGCCGCGTGTAGGATCTCGGCAGTGCCGATGGCGGCCAGATCTCCATCGCCCTGGTAGGTGAACACCACTCGATCTGGCAGCACCCGCTTGATGCCGGTGGCCATGGCTGGAGCCCGGCCGTGAGCCGCTTCGGCGAAGTCCAGGTTGAAATATTGGTATGCGAAAACGGCGCATCCTACGGGTGCTACGCCGATGGTGTTGCTGGCGACTCCAAGCTCGTCGATGATCTCAGCCACCAGCCGGTGCGCCACGCCATGGGTGCATCCCGGGCAATAGTGAGTGGGAACATCCGCCCATGATTCGGGCGTTTGGTACATGACCCTGGCTGTCGATTCCAGCGCGTTCACTTCCTTCGTATCCCTCTTGTCGGTCATGATTGAGCGTCCCCTTTGCTGGCGGGATAAACTTCTTCTATCTTCTCGAGAACTTCCTCTGGCATTGGGATCACGCCTCCCATCCGGCCGTGAAAGTGGACGGGAATGCGGCCTTCAACGGCCAGGCGGACGTCCTCCACCATTTGACCGGCGTTCATTTCGACGACCAGGATGGATTTGGCTCGTTCCGATAACTGGCTGATGCGTTCTGTCGGGAAAGGCATCAGGCTGATGGGACGGTGTAGGCCGACGGAAAGCCCTGCTTCCCGGGCGCTGCGGATGGCGGTTTGGGCCACCCGGCCGGCCGTGCCGAACCCGATCACAATAAGGTCGGCCCCGTCCGCGCCATCCTCCACGAAGCGCACTTCCTTCTCTCGAATGGTTGCGAGTTTTTCTTGAATGCGAAGGTTGAAGGCTTCCTCGTCCGCCGGCTGCAGATAGAGTGACGAGATGGAGTTGGCAGCCTTCCGGTCGCCCCGGCCTGTCAATGCCCAGTCCGCGCCGTTGGATCCCACCGGCTTGAGCGGCTGCATCGGCGGAAGTTCGGCCGGCTCCATCATCTGTCCGATGCTCCCGTCCGCCAACACGACCACCAGCCAGCGGTATTCCTGCGCCAGATCGAAGGATAGGGCTGTCAAATCGATGGCCTCCTGCACCGTTGCTGGGGCGAGCACGATCGGCTGATAATCGCCGTGGCCGCCGCCTTTGACCATCTGCCAATAATCTCCCTGGGCCGGGGCAATGTTGCCAAGGCCAGGGCCGCCGCGCATGATATCCACCATCACACAGGGCACTTCGGAGCCAACAATGTAGCTCATGCCTTCCGCCATCAAGCTCACACCTGGTGAGGAGGAAGAGGTCATCACCCGGGCGCCAGTGCAGGCTGCCCCGTAGACCATGTTGATGGCCGCTACTTCACTCTCCGCTTGCAGAAAGGCACGGCCTAATTCAGGCATCCGCTTCGCCATGTGTTCCAGCAGTTCCGTCTGCGGTGTGATGGGATAGCCAAAATAGGAGTCGCAGCCGGCCCGGATGGCGGCTTCAGCGATGGCGGTGTTCCCTTTTAGCAGTTCTTTCATGGATCGAGACCCCTTCTCAAAGAAAAAGGGGGCTGCAAAGCCCCGCGATTTCCACGTTATGCGGCGGCCGGCCGCGTTTCTCTATACACGGTTATCGCGATGTCTGGACAAATGACCGCGCACAGCGCACAGCCAGTGCAGCGACCCTCCGGATCGACGAGTATGGCCGGGTGGTAGCCTTTGCTGTTCGATCGATCCAGGTCCATCACGATGACATCTTGAGGGCATGCCGTTGTGCAGAGTTCACAGCCCTTGCAGAGCTCTTCGTTGAAGGCCACCCAGCCTTTCGCCATAATCCCCTCCAATGGGTCACGCCGCTGCCGGATCAGCCGACAGCAGTTCGGATTTAGTCCTTCTGTATGTAAAGGTAGCCTCAGGCAGGCATGGCGGCCAGTCCCGATTGTCGTGGCCTCGGAGGACAAATATCATATATTTCATCCGATTAACATTTGGTGCGAACAGCCCGTTATAGTGGGAGTTCAGGGGATCGTCGATCGCCTAATTGGCTCTCTGGAGGTAGGGCTCCAGCCGTCGGCCGATCTCAGCGGCGATGGATTCGTGCGTGGTTTGAGTGGTGGGGGGTTGCAATGCAAGGAACAGGACCGTGCAGCCGATCTCATCAGCCAGATAGCGGGCAAGCATGGATAAGGGCAAACTGTGTGTTGAGCCGCTGAAGCCATCGGCTTGCTCAGGGCTGAGCAATTTGACGGTCCCCGGGGCCTCCCCCAGTTCGGCTGCATCCAAGATCAAAATCAGATCGGGCTCAAATCGACGTAGCGCTCCAGATTGGTTTTCTGGGACTGTTCCGCCATCAAGCAGAAGCAGATTTTGCGCTTGTTGGAGCTTCTGCACCAAACAGCGTTCCAGCATTACACCGGCCGCGTCCTCGGTATCCAGCTCATTGCCAACGCCCAGCACGGCCAGCTTTAGTGCCGGCGAGCCAGCCGCCAAGCGATCCAGGGCTTGGCCGAGGCTTTTACTCCACTGGTTCTTCGTCGACATCTGGTAAGCGGACCTCATCAAAGCCAAGTGAACGCCGCTCGAAGGCAGCCAGTTCCCAATCTTCATGATCCAGTTCCAGGCAATCAAAGCGACAGCTGTAGGCGCATTGGCCGCAGAACAGGCACAGGCTCATGTCGTAATGAAACTCGTAGTGCTTTGCTTTGCGATCGACAATCACCACCTTGATTGCATCCGAGGGGCAGTCCTTTGCACAAAGACCGCAGCCGGTGCAGCGCTCGGGGTCCCAGCGCAGTCGACCGCGCAGCCGGTCTGGCGTCGGCAGTCGCACAACGGGGTAGAGATCGGTTGCGGGGTTACTGGCGACAGCTTTGAGCGCGTCGCCGATTAAGACACCTATGCTCATAGCAGGAACCTTTCCAGCGCAAGGGTGATGAGCCATTGGACCAGCAGCAATATTGCCCAGAAGCGCCACCATAGGCCGACAACTTGATCAATGCGGAAGCGGGCCATCAACGCCCGGCCAATGGTGATGAGAACCAGCAGCCCTATGGTTTTGAACAAAAAGGCGGGCAGGGTGGCGACGCCGCCCAGGTAAAACGCCGAAATCAGCGTCAAACCGACAACCATCTCGACCTCGCGGCCTAGATGGAACAACGCAAGCCCGCGTCCGCTGTACTCCGTCAGCGCGCCTGCCACAATTTCGGTCTCGGCTTCAGGGGCATCAAAAGGCCTCAGCTCGAGCTTGCCCAACAATCCGATCAAGGCTACCAGAAATCCGATCGGCTGGACCAATAGAAGCCAACGCTGGCTGCTGAACTCGACGATTTCAGCGATGCTCAAGCTGCCGGCGGCAACCGCTGGACCCAGAAGCGCTAAAAGGAAGGGTGCTTCATAACTGAAGAGCTGGGTCAGTGCGCGCAGGGAACCGACAGCTGAAAAACGGCCAAGCCCGTTGGCGCCTGCTAAACCGGTGCAAAGCGTCAGCAGGCTGAGCAGGTATACGGCCACAATTAAATCGCCCTGGAAGCTGATGGCCGGATCCAGGCCGAACAGCGGAACATAGACAGCGGATGCCAGCGCCCCGGCCAGGGCGATGATGGGCAAAGCCACAAACAATGACCGGTTGACGTTTTCTGGGATCACTTCTTCGTTGCTCAGTAGTTTGACCAGATCCGCCGCCGGCTGGTACCAGGGTGGTCCAACCCTGTCTTCCACCCGAGCCACCAGCTTGCGATCGATCCATTCAAAGGCCAGAGCCTGGGTCAGGATGGTCAGACCCCCGGGGAAGACGAGCATGAAGGCAAGCGCAGTAATTGGGTTCATTGGTAATACTCAATCCCGTATTGGCGAAGCTTTGTCCAGGACCATTCCTCCTCGGATTCCTCGGAGGATCGGCGCAGGCTGATCATTCGGTCCTGGCACGAGAAGCAAGGATCGATCCCCGCCAGGATCATGGGTACGTCGGCCAGATTGTGCCCGACGGTGAGATGCAGCACCGAGGGCATATTGCAGAGTGTGGGAGTGCGAATCTTGACCCTGCTGGGCTCGTTGCCGCCCTCGCTCTGGATGAAATAGAAGAGCTCGCCGCGCGGTGCCTCCACCCGGCTGACGGTTTCACCCGCGGGGATCCGTCGGGGCATTCGGGTGGTGAGGTCGCCTTCCGGGAGATCTTCCAGGATGGCACGGATGATGCGGATGGAATCCGTGATCTCCTCAATGCGGACGACGAAGCGCGCTTCCAAATCGCCGGCATCCGAGGTAATCAGACGTGCGGGAAACTCGGGATAGGCAGCGTAAGGAGCCTCAACCCTGATGTCCCGCGCAACTCCCGAAGCGCGGGCCGTTGGACCGACCACGCCCAAATGATTTGCCTCCTCCTCTGTCATGATGCCGATGCCTCGGGTTCGGCGGGTGAAGGAATCCTCCGTTGTGACCACGCGCAGGTAGTGGTCAATGCGGCTCTCGACAGTTTCCATGCCGCTCAAGATATCGGCGATCTGCTGCTCGGTGAGGTCAAATTTAACCCCGCCGAGCAAATTGGCGGAGTAATTGACCCGATTGCCGGTGACCGCTTCGAGCAGATCCATCACGATCTCGCGATCTCGCCAGGAGTACATGAATAGGGCTTCATAGCCAGCCTCATGGGCCGCCACGCCCAGCCAGAGCATATGGCTGTGTATGCGCTCAAGCTCAGCAACCAAGGTGCGGATAGCCTGTGCGCGCGGCGGTGCCTCCACCCCTGCCAGCTTCTCCACTCCCAGGCTGTAGGCCAATCCATGGATGTGCGAGCAAATGCCGCAGACCCGTTCGACAAGATAGAGGTTCTGAACCCAGCTGCGCCGTTCAGTGGTCTTCTCTATGCCGCGGTGAGCATAGCCAAGGCGGGCACTGGCCGCCGTCACGACCTCACCGTCAACAGAAATGTTGAAGTTCCCCGGCTCCTTTAACGCAGGGTGTTGAGGGCCGATTGGGATTACAAATGATTGTTCTTTCTGTTCCTTTTGCATAGATCTCACCCCTCTCCTGGGCGACTCACACCTTCAGGCGTGTAATCTTTTCGCAGCGGGTAAACGCCATCGGGCCAGTTATCCGGCAAGAACAGCCTCTCCGGCACTGGAGTTCCTTCCACGTCGATTCCAAACATCTCGGACAATTCGCGCTCGAAGAAGCTGGCGGAAGGGATGATGGAGCAAATGGAAGGGATCTTGCCTTGATCTCGGGCAACCCGGGTGCGCAAGCCGAGCACAGCAGCACCCCAGCAGAAATGATAGATGACCTCGATCTCGTTCGTTTCCGCGCCCGGATCCACCCCCGTGATGGAAGCCAGGTAGCCCCATTCAGTATCGCGAAGCAGCTGAATTAGTTTGATTAACTCATGCTGCGGAAAGTAGACATCGAGGCGATTTTCCTCTGGGTGCTCGAAGACTGTGCTTTCCGAAGCCAGCAAAGTCTCGGCTGCATGAAGCTTGCTTTGGGCATCGTTTGTCATGGCTGCACCTCGGATGGCACTGGCTCGTTCGGGGGATCAACGGGCGCTGACTTCAGGCTGCCCAAAAGCTTGATAACCCCGTCAATGATCGCTTCCGGCCTGGGGGGACAGCCGGGGATGTAGGCGTTGACCGGGATAATCGAGTCGACGCCTCCATGGGTGGTGTGGGTGTCGTGGAACACCCCTCCACTCAACGCACAAGTGCCGACGGCGACGACGAATTTCGGTTCTGGCATCTGTTCATAAATGCGCTTCAGCCGTTCTGCCGATTGATGGGTGACGGGGCCGGTCACCACAAGCACGTCAGCATGTCGGGGGCTGCTTTTTAGTTTCACGCCGAAACGCTCCAGGTCGTAGCGCGGCGTAATGGTTGCCAATAATTCAATATCACAGCCGTTGCAGGAACCGCTGTTGTAGTGCAAGATCCAAGGGGACTTCAACCGCCCCCAGGTTCTGACCTGAGCGAGTTTGTCGGTCAAAAAACCGTTGATTAAAGCAGCCATTTGTTCCTACTTCCTCATCCCAGGATGAAAGCCAGCAGTGTCATAATCAAACCAATCAGATAAACAATGGGCCAAATCGTGCCGGTGGCTGTGCCAAGCACCAGCACGCCCAGGTGCAGCACAGCGAAGAACAGCGCGATGATGAAAAAGGGGCGGTAGCCTGGCGCGGCCACGCTGGTTGGCGGAGCTTCTCCGCTGGCATAGGTGCTTGACTTGGCCACCGATGGGTCGGCGGGTCCAGCGAGTAAGCGGCCGATCCAGTAAATAAGACCCGCTAGGCCAAGATAAAGCGCCAATGAAATTGGCGGGTTCAGGATCCAATTCATGGCATGCCTCCTAACCCTTTCAGTGCGGCAGCTACGTCCATTGCCTTTTGAACGACCTCTGTCGCGGGATCAAGCAAACCGTTCATGGCGGAAGGGACGAGACCGATCAGAACGACCGCGATCAGGCCGAGCGCAATGGGCAGCTGGATCGTCCAAGGCAGTGGTTTTGCGCTTTCAAACGGCTGCCTCGGGCTGTTGAAGAAACCTTTAATGAGAACCGGAGCGTAGTAGCTGAGGGAGAAGACGGAGTTAATCCCGGCAAAAATGACCAGCGCCAGGGCAAGGCCGGTGCCAGCTTCCACGCCGGCCGCCATGATTTGCCATTTGGACATGAATCCCGCTAATGGCGGCATACCCACCAGCCCCAACAGCGAAATGAACAGAGCGAGCCCCAGCACCGGGTAGCGCCAACCAACCCCGCGCAAGTCGTCAATTGCGATGTCCCCTTCATCTTGGGCCACCTGGGATAGCGCGTAGCCAACCGCGCCGGCCACCAGGAAAGCCAACGCTTTCATAAGCCCATGGTTGAACAGATGGAACAGTCCGCCC
>JBKHKF010000098.1:0-8236 GCA_046537745.1 Anaerolineales bacterium
GGAGAGACCTCCGCGCCCGGGAAGATGCCTGTATCCACCCGCACGCCCGGACCGGTGGGAATAATGACCTGGCTGATGTGGCCGGTTGAGGGGATGAACCGATTATATGGATCCTCGGCGTTGATACGGGATTCGATCGCCCAGCCGTTCATAGTAATGTCTTCCTGCGCGTAGCGAAGCTTTCGACCGCGGGCGATCCTGATTTGCTCCTTAACGATGTCCACCCCTGTGACAAGTTCGGTGACGGGATGCTCCACCTGAAGGCGGGTGTTCATTTCCAAGAAGTAGAAGTTCCGATCCTTGTCCACCAGGAACTCGATGGTGCCGGCGTTGTGGTAGTCTACGGCTTTGGCGGCCTCGCAGGCCACCTGGCCCATGGCCGTCCGTAATTCCTCGTCGACGAAGGGTGATGGCGCCTCCTCCAGGAGCTTCTGGTGGCGGCGCTGAAGTGAGCATTCTCGCTCACCCAGGTGAATCACATTCCCGTGATCATCGGCCAGAATCTGGATCTCAATGTGGCGAGCTCGCTCGATCAGCTTCTCAAGGTAGACATTACCGTCACCGAAGGCGGCTTCGGCTTCACGTCGGGCGGAGGTCAATAGCTCGGGCATTTCCTCCAGGCTGCGGACTTCCCGCATCCCCTTACCGCCACCGCCGGCTGTTGCCTTGATCAGCAGCGGCAGCCCGATCTTCGGCGCGATGTCCAGCAGGTCCTCGTCTCTCAGGTCACCTTCCCCTTCGGTACCGGGCACAACGGGAACTCCGGCGCTGGTCACCGTTGCGCGGGCGATCGCCTTATCCCCCATGGCAGCGATGGCGCTGGGCCTGGGGCCGATGAAAATCAAACCAGCGGCCTCGACGGCTAGGGCAAAATCTTCGCGCTCAGCCAGGAAGCCGTAGCCGGGGTGAATGGCCTTCGCCCCGGATTTCTCGGCGACCTCAATTATGCGATCGATGCGCAGGTAGGAATCCTTGGCTGGCGCTGGACCGATCAAATAGGCTTCGTCGGCGTAGCGGACGTGCAGGGCCTGCCGGTCGGGTTCGGAGTAAACCGCCACAGTGCCCATTCCCAGCTCACGGCAAGCGCGGATGATACGGACAGCGATCTCACCTCGATTTGCGATGAGTACCTTATCAAACATGGCGGCAGCAAGGCTCCTTCCGACAATCTGCTATTGTTGGTGTTGTGCCAATCACAAAGGGATGTTCCCGTGTTTCTTGGCCGGGTTCTCGTCCCGCTTATTGGCCAACATTTCAAGCGCGTTAATCAAGCGCGGGCGGGTATGCCTGGGCTCGATCACGGCGTCCAAGAAGCCCCGTTCTGCTGCGATGTAGGGGTTGGCGAACTTCTCCCGGTACTCCGCAACGAGCTCGGCTTTTCGGGCTTCGGGATCCTCGGCTTCGGCCAATTCCTTGCGGAAGATGATGCCGACAGCCCCCTCAGGCCCCATCACCGCCAACTCGGCTCCGGGCCAGGCCAAATTGACGTCACCGCGAATGTGTTTGGAGGACATCACATCGTAGGCACCGCCATAAGCTTTGCGTGTGACGACCGTCAGCTTAGGAACGGTGGCCTCACAGTAGGCGTAGAGTAGTTTTGCGCCGGCCCGGATGATGCCGTTGTGCTCCTGGGCCGTGCCGGGCATGAAGCCAGGGACATCGACGAAGGTGACCAACGGCACATTGAATGAATCGCACATCCGAACGAAACGGGCCGCTTTCTCGGAGGCGTCGATATCGAGTACCCCGGCCAACACTGCGGGCTGGTTGGCGACGATGCCGACGCTGTGCCCTCCCAGTCGGCCGAAGCCGATGACGATGTTCCTGGCATAATTCTCGTGCAGCTCGAAGAACACGCCATCGTCGGTAACGAGCTGGATGATATCCCGGATGTCGTAGGGCTTGCTTGGATCCTCGGGAACGATTGTGTCCAGCTCGGCTTCAGTCCGAAGCGTATCATCGCTTGTGGGGACGAAGGGTGGATCCTCCATGTTGTTTTGGGGCAGGTAGGAGAGAAGCACCCGAATCAGCGCCAGGCAGTCCGCCTCATTTTCAGCCACATAGTGGCATACGCCGGATTTGGCGGCATGTACCTCCGCGCCGCCGAGCTCTTCAAAGGTCACTTCCTCGTGGGTCACCGACTTCACCACATTTGGGCCGGTGACGAACATGTAGGAGGAATTTCGCACCATGAAGATCAGATCAGTCAGAGCAGGCGAATACACCGCGCCGCCAGCGCAGGGCCCCATGATGGCGCTGATTTGCGGGATGACGCCGGAGGCCAGGGTGTTGCGCAGGAAGATATCGGCGTACCCGCCCAACGAAACCACGCCCTCCTGAATGCGGGCACCGCCGGAATCGTTCAGGCCGATGACCGGGGCGCCGTTCTTGAGCGCCATGTCCTGGATCTTGCAAATCTTGGCGGCGTGGACTTCGCCCAAGCTGCCGCCGAGCACGGTGAAATCCTGGGAATACACGTACACGAGGCGGCCTTCGATGGTGCCCCAACCGGTGACAACACTGTCCCCTGGATAGCGGCGATCCTCCAGCCCGAAGTCATGGGTCCTGTGTGTGGCGAACATATCGGTCTCGCGGAAGGAGCCTTTATCCAAAAGGAGATCCAGCCGCTCCCGCGCCGTCAGGCGCCCGCGCTTGTGCTGGGCTTTGATCCTCTCCTGACCTCCGCCCAGTTCAGCCTCTTTGCGACGCCTTCTCAGCTCATCAAGTCTGGGATCTTTGCTCATCCTTCTCCTCTCCGTAATACTCGCGCACCTTCGAAATATGCAAAGTTCCGTAGCCTGCCGCCAGCAAAATGATGGTAATACCGATCGATGCAGGGATCGTCTCCCGCGCGTAGGCCGACTGTACGAATAGCAAACGGTCGACCCAGTACCAAAGTGTGTACGCTGCCATTCCCCATCGAGTGTAGCCTGGAGCCCAGGGCCTTCCGGTAAATAGCCCCCAAACCGCCACCAACGATCCCAAACCCCAAAGCCCTCCGGTCAGTGTCAAATAGATCGGAGGGATGGAGAGCGGGAGTGGGGGAAGGGAAAGACTCAGGGCGAATCGCGCGAGCTGCAGCGTCGCGAGGATTAACACCCCAAGGGATAGTGCGGTTACGAGTTTGGGCCGCTTAGGGGATGTCAAGAACGATCTTCCCCAATTGCTCCCCGGCCTCCAGGCGTGCCTGCGCCTGACGCACCTCCTCCATGGGAAAGGCGCGATCTACTACAGGGTCTAATCGGCCGTCAAAAATCAAGGACATCACTTCAGCAAAATCGCGCTTGGTCCCCATGGTGGAGCCAAGAATCGAGAGATGCTTCGCAAATAGATAACGATGATCTATTTCGTATTTCGGCCCGCCTGTGTTGCCTACGGTCAGTATACGGCCGCCCTTGCGGGCCGAGCGCATGCTGTCCTGCATGGTGCCTTTGCCGACGTTATCGACAACGACGTCTACACCCAGGCGACCTGTCGCCTCATAGACGGTTTTGGCCCATCGGACTTCGGATCGATTTATCAGATGGTCCGCTCCCAGGGATTCGGCCAATGCTAGTTTTTTCTCGCTGGAGCCGACAACATATGTGGTGGCGCCTGCCAGGTTGGCGATCTGCAGACTGGCGGTATTCACACCGCCGGAGGCGCCGACAATTAGCACGCTTTCTCCAGCTTTGAGATTGCCCTTGGTGATCAGTGAATGCCAGGCGGTGTGGAAGACCAGACTGGCGGCGGCGGCTTCGCGGTAGCCAGCATTTTGTGGCAACGACAACAGATTGCTGGCGGGCACGACGACGTATTGCGCGAAGGTGCCGGAAACCGTCTCCCCAAGCAGTTCCCAGTGACGGCACATGTTATCCTGCCCGGCCAAACAGAAGCGGCATTGGCCGCAGGAAAGGTTGCTGTTGATGACGACCCGCTCCCCTTCGCTAAACTGGTCAACGCCAGGTCCGAGCGCATCGACTTCGCCGGCGCCGTCCGCACCCGGGATGTGGGGGTATTCGAGGCTGATGCCGGGCCAACCTTCACGCACCCAAATATCTAGCCTGTTGAGCGCGGCCGTTCGCAACCGAACACGTACTTGGCCCGGTCCAGGTGAGGGCGAATCGGCTTCACCCACGCTTAATTGATCAAGACCTCCATGCTCTTCAAGCAGCACAGCCTTCATCGGAACCCTCCCAGCGGACGGTTTTCTGAGATTAAATGCTTTCTTGAGGGATTATAGCCTTTGATCAGGACTCCAGACTGTAGCTGAAGAAACGGACTTGATTGCCCTGCCCCTTATGTTGCTGAAGGGTGCCTCCCGGATAATTAGAATGTATGAATTCCATTTCATCTACACGTTCGGGGAGGACCAAGAAAATCAAATTTGAATTTTCTTCAATAGCATCGTACTCGCCGATGGGCACAGAGACGTCATAGCCGTCCACGTGCGGGGCCAGGAAGGGCACGGTGGAATGGCTGTAAAAACCCATCCGGCCGGTCAGGAAATATGCGTCGGCGCCAGCAGGCTGGTTCTGCAGATACTCAGCCAAAACATTGGCTGTCTCTGTATTGATATCTCCGAATTTCCTGTGGGCGGAGAATTCCCCAAAGTAAAAGTACAGATCACCGATAGCGATGTTGAGAACCAGAATGCCGACCAACCCGTACGCCCATAGGGATCGATTGGGCCATGCGACGTTGATGAGACGTAGCCCCTCCGCCAGCGCCACGCCAATCACAAGCATCACCGGCGGAGCGATAAAAACAAAGTGCTGGGCCGCTGGTGTGGACTCGCTGGCGGCCCCGGAGACGATCCCGATCAGAAGCCAGAGGATGAGGAAGCTGTAGCGTAGGTCAAGACCATTCAAGAGCAGGATGATGCAGCCAAGTCCAAAGAGTGTGCTGGCCAGCGGCATCAACATGGGGATCTCGGGCAAATACCACGTGCGCAGGTCCACCGAAAAGAAGGCCAGGCTGGAGAGCCGGAGTTGCTCAAGAATTATTGAGAGCGCCGACTCACCGGTGCTGACGGTTTCATTGGCGAGCCATTCGGTTAACGCGCCCACCCGGGTGAACGGTGCCATAAATTCCTGTGGGTGGTGGGAGAAGAAGGCCAGCAATGGCAATGCAACGGCCAGGCTGGCCAGCGCCATCACCAACAGGCCCGCTGCCTGTTGGCGGACTGCGCGTCGATCTTTGATGGCGGCCAGGATCAGCCAGCCGAGCACAAGGATCGGTATAAATCGGCTGGTCGCATAGAAGTAAATAGAAAGGCCCATCCCAACCCCAGGCCAGATGTAATGGGATGGCTGCCCCCGAACCCAGGCACGCCACAATGTCCCCGCCACCACCACGAAAAAGAAGCCATCCCAAATGTTGTTTAAACCCAGTCGGCTGAAGTGGATGTGGAAGTGAAAAGCCGCCAGCATGGTGGAAGCCAGAACCGCCGGGATCCTTCCGAAGGCGCGTCGACCATACCCGTACAATGCGAGCACGGTCAGCGCGCCAGCGATGGCTGAGGGCAGTCGCAACGCGGCGGTGGTGTTGCCGAAAATCTTGATGAAGGCACCCGGCAGCATGAAAAAGAGTGACGGAAAGGAAAACCAGGCCAGGTTGAAGGGACTGTCCCATTCACCCTGGGCAAACTGAAATGCGCTCAGGCCGATGGAACCCTCATCGCCGGTGAGCAGCCAGGGGATGGTATCAAGCTGCAGTCCCCGGATCAAAAAGGCGGCCAACGTGACAGCTGCAACGAAGGCGATTTCAGCCCTGGACCATCTGGCGCGCCTGTGATCGGGCTGGAAGCCGACCTTGACCACAGAGGCAAGCGCGGCTGTCCACAATAGCGCCGTAATGGTCGGGAAGAGGGTTTGCCTTAGCAAACCTGCCGCGCTCCAGGCAGCCAGGCTTATGAAGGACGCCAGCGTGATCAAAAGAGCGTCCACGGGATCCAGGCGGAGCCATCGGCTGTAGCGGGCAAAGAGGCTAAAAGCGCGGGCTCGAAAGCCTTGGTTTATCAAAGAACCCAGGGTGATGGCGGCCAGCACACTGGCCAGGAGTGCCTGAACCGTTACACCGGCCGGGATGTTGGGGAAGAGCTCCTGAGCTGCCTTAAGCCCACTCCACACAAGCAGGGCGCTGATGGCTGCAGCCATGGCCAGCAAGCGGGCAGAGGTTTCATTCAGCGTAGCGTTCAACGGAGCTGACTGGCCGGTACTAGATTTCATGATGGTGTCAAGCCTCCCCCGGGTGCCACCATCTGACACATAATTTTCTGACCGGTGCAATGCTCGTGACCCGCCTGATAGCAGCGGTGGGAGCACATAGTTGTGGCCACTTTAGCACGGTCCACCGCTCATTTTGGTTGGTGGACTGCTCCCCTCAGGGAAGATCCAGTTCCAAACGAGAAATCACGAGACGTTGAATTTCGCTGGTGCCCTCGTATATTTCAGTGATTTTTGCATCCCGAAAGTAGCGTTCAATGGGGAGTTCCTTGGAGTAGCCCATGCCTCCGTGAATCTGCACCGCCTGATGGGCGCAGAACATGGCGGTCTCGGAAGCGTGAAGCTTGGCCATCGATGCTTCCAGCGTATAGCGTTTATCGTTACCTTTGCTCGCTTCCTTCGCCAATGCTGCCTGATACATCAACAGGCGGCTGGCCTCTATCCGGGTTTTCATATCCGCCAACTTAAATGCGATCCCCTGGAACTCACCAATCTTCTTGTCGAAAGCCTCCCGCTGGCGGGCGTACTCAAGGCTCGCCTGGTAGGCCGCTTCGGCGATGCCCAATCCCTGAGCCGCGATGCCGATTCGGCCGGCATCCAAAACCGTCATGGCGATCTTGAAGCCTTCGCCTTCTTCCCCGAGACGGCAGTCCGCCGGGACTTTCAGTTCCTCAAGAAGGATCTCACTGGTGGCCGAGGCACGGATGCCCAGCTTGGGCTCCGGCTTGCCCAGGCTGAAGCCAGGCAGATCGGTGTCCACAAGAAAGGCTGTGATGCCGTGATGGCCTTGATCAGGATCGGTCATGGTAAAGACCATCACCGTATCCGCTGCCGTCGCATTGGTCACCCAGGCTTTACGGCCGTTTAGGAGGTAGTGGTCGCCCTCCCGGACAGCCCTGGACCGCATGTTGGCCGCGTCGGAGCCGGACATGGGCTCTGTCAGCGAGTACGCGCCGATTTCCTGGCCGCTGGCGACCGGGACCAGAAATCGCTGCTTCTGATCTTCGGTGCCAAAGCGCTCAAGAGCGTAGCAAAAGAGCGAATTGTTGACTGACATGATGGTGCCATGGGCGGCGTCCACCTTGCAGATCTCCTCAAGAGCCAGTACATAGGCAAGCGTGTCCATCCCCGCGCCGCCGTATTGCTCCGACACCTCGATGCCCATGAAGCCCATGAAACCCATCTCGGCGATGGTCTCGTGAGGAAACTGGCTGGATTCATCAAACTCGGCCGCCACGGGCGCAATCTCATTCTGGGCAAAATCCCGGGCGGCTTGTTGGATCATGCGGTGTTCTTCTGTGAGATTCAGCGAGGGGCCGACCGACATTTCTGCGGAAGCCATTGAGCTCATCCTCCCATGTATGCAAGGGGTTGGCGGCGATTATAGCATGCGGCGCCTGACGGGAAACTCACGGTGGTTCGGCCGAAACCCGCATGTTTTTTGACCCGGTCAGCGCCGACAGGTACAATGCCACCAGTTTAACCGAGGAGGGAAATGTGCCAGAGGAACAAGACCGAATCACCCCAGAAGTATTCCAGCACCTGGTCCAATTGGCTCAGTTCGAGCTTACCGAGCAGGAGGGGGAGTACCTGCGTCAGCAATTGAATGACCAACTGAAATCCATCCGACAGCTGCAGGCGATCGAAGTGGATGAGACCACCCCCATCACTTCCCATGGGGTTCCATATACACCGGACCTACGGCCGCTGATCCGTAAGGACGTGGTGGGCTCCAGCGACCTGGCTGATGAGATCCTCGACGGTGCGCCGGAGAGAGAGGACCGGTACTTCGTCGTGCCCGACATTCCCCATGAGGAGCTCGAATGACGGCCCCCTTGCCCGATCGACCAGCTCATGAGATCGCAGCGGAGGTGCGCGGCGGCAGCCTGAAAGCTGTGCAGGTGCTTGAGGCAGTTCTCGAGCGGATGGAAAAGGTGGAGGGCCGCCCTCCAACATTGGAGCCTTATGAATTGGATCCCGAAGATCGGAAGAAGGTCCATGCCTTCATCACCCGAACCGAAGCCCGGGCC
>JBKHKF010000099.1:0-8234 GCA_046537745.1 Anaerolineales bacterium
GATTTATACCATGCGCTCTTCCGGCTTGTAAACCGGAGAGCAATCGACAGAAGCTTGGAGGTGAATTTAAGAGTCGAGAGTTAAGAGTTTAGAGTTTAGAGCTGGACTCAAGTGCGATCCAAAACCACGCAGAAGTTCTTGTCCCTGCCCTTATCTCTTAACTCTAAACTCTTGACTTTATACCTATGCAATCTCCAAGTTAGGCAGTTCGCTGCTGCTCCATATCTGAGCACCAAGACCTCTTAACTTTCCACTACCTTCAAATGCAGATCCCGCAGCTGCTGTTCCTCCACCGGCGAAGGCGCGTCGGCCATTACATCGCGCGCCGCCTGGTTCTTCGGGAAAGCGATGACCTCGCGGATATTGGGCTCGTCTGCCAGGATCATGCAGATTCGATCGATCCCCGGTGCAATGCCTCCGTGGGGCGGGGTCCCATATTCAAAGGCCTCCAGCATATGGCCAAAGCGCTCCTGAGCCACCTCGGGGTCGAGGCCGATCAAATCAAAGACGATCTCCTGCAGCTCCCGCTGGTGAATACGGATGCTGCCGCCGCCGACCTCGTAGCCGTTGAGCACCACATCATACTGGGCCCCGCGCGCTTCCGCCGGATTCTCGGCAAGGGTCGGGATGTATTTGGGTAGCGGTGAAGTGAACAGATGGTGGCTGGGATCCCAGCGCTCCTCCTCTTCGTTCCAGAAGAACATAGGGAACTCGAGCACCCAGGCAAAGGCCAACACGGAGGGATCGGCCAGTTCAAGCTGACCTGCAAGCCGTTCCCGCAGCCGGCCCAGGGACTCGTAGACCACCTCGGCCCGGTCGGCCACAAGAAGCAGCAGGTCTCCTGGTTCGGCCTCCATTTTCTCGAGAAGCCTGTCCACGGCCTGGTCGCTCAGGAACTTGGCGAAGGAGGAGCGATGATCGCCGTCCTCATCGACGGCCAGGTAAGCCAGCCCCTTGGCGCCGTATTGGCCCACAAAAACGGTGAGTTCGTCGATATCTTTGCGGCTGAATCCACCGCAGCCTTTGGCGTTGATACCCCGTACCGTGCCGCCGGCCTCCAGAACCCGATCAAAAACGTTGAATCCCTCACCCTCGACCACACCCGAGACCTCCACCAGCTCCAATCTAAAACGCAGATCCGGGTTGTCCTTGCCAAAGCGATCCATCGCCTCCTGGTAGGTGAGGCGCGGCCACGGCTTGGCCATAATTTTCTTCCCCGGCACCAGTTCCTCCACCAGCGAGGTGAACAGATCCTCGGTCAGCTGCAGAATATCCTCCCGCTCGACGAAGGACATCTCCAGATCGAGTTGGGTGAACTCAGGTTGCCGGTCGCCGCGCTGATCCTCGTCCCGGAAGCAGCGGGCGATCTGGAAGTAGCGCTCCACCCCGGCCACCATCAGCAGCTGTTTCAGCTGTTGGGGGCTCTGCGGGAGCGCGTAAAAATCACCGGGATATACACGGGAGGGGACCAGGTAATCGCGGGCACCTTCCGGCGTGGTCTTGAACAGGATTGGGGTTTCAATCTCCAGGAATCCTCTATCGGAAAGGTAATCCCGGATGTATTTAACCACCTGGTGGCGCAGGATCAAATTCTCGCGCATGCGTTCGCGCCGAAGGTCGAGGTATCGGTACTTCAGTCGCACCGACTCATCGACTTCTGAATCCTCGTTGATGAGGAAGGGCGGGGTCTTGGCGGGGTTGAGCGCCTCAATGGATTCGATTTCCACCTCGATCTCGCCTGTGGGCATCTCCGGGTTTTCGCTGCCAGCCGGCCGCTTTTGAACGGTTCCCTTCACCTTGATGACCCACTCCGGCCGCATATTCTCGGCTTTCTGATGGGCTTCGGCCGAGCGCTCCGGGTTGGTTACAACCTGGACCACCCCCCACCGGTCACGCAGATCGAGGAAGGTCACGCCGCCGTGGTCCCGACGGCGGTTTACCCAACCGGCCAGCTCGACCTCTTCGCCGACGTGCTCCGCTCGCAGTTCCCCGCAGGTATGTGACTTCAGCATTGGTCCTCCCGTTTAGACACAAAAAAAAGCGCCGCCCGCTTAGCGATAGCCGGGCGGCGGTGGCTTCAGGCGTGCCGCGCTAGGTGAGCGCAGTCCGCTCGGTGCACCGCCACCTTTGATTATTCAAATTCAATGCCCCTGAAGACATATCGGATCGTTCCCCTTTGTGCTTTTCGGGATTATAGCATCGGCCTGGGGGTCGGTCAACGCGCAGGGCATGCGGATGCCCATTTCCAATCAACGCCGCCTGGAGCCAAGCTTCCACATGCGCGCTAAGAGCGAGCGGCCGGTCGCCCATGCGCCAGAACAAATCCGCGCGATTTCGATGACAACGTCGTTTGGGCGCATGGCCATGCGCCCTTACAAGATCAACCTGCAATGAATGGCTGGGAAAAGACAACATCTACGCTATTTCACATGGACACGGCGTGCCATGCCACTGCAGACATTGGCACCAATTAAGCTCAAAGCTCGATGCTCAGCGCTCTGCGATCAGCGCGTACCGTCCAGCGCCTCCCAATCCTCCTCAGTATCCACATCCACCAGGGCAGATCGATCCGCCGGCACAGCTGAGATCTCAAACTGATCAAAAACTGCCTTGCCTCCCTGATCGCCTTCCACCGCCATCAACGCCGGATAAGCTCGCCGATCGAAGAGCACCGGGTTGCCATAGCGCCCCTCGGCCCGGGGCGCGACGATGTCCGCCAAAGAGCGCCGGTGCTCCCGCACCAGCCGCTTTATATCCTCTGCCTCCACCAGGGGCATATCCGCCAGCAGGAAGACAACCCCCTCGCTTGCAGCGGCTGCTCTCGCCAACCCAATTTTCATCGAGGAGCTCTGCCCGCTCTCCCAATCCGGATTCTCCACAACTTCTACACCTGTCGATGTCAGCGCCGCCCGCACCTGATCGCCACCCTGGCCCACAATCACCACCAATGGCGCCAGCCCGGCCTGCTGAGCAACCTCAACTGCGCGCCGCACCATCGGAACGCCGCGCCACTCCCGCACCTGCTTCAAATCCCCCATGCGGCTGGCACCGCCGGCCGCCAGCACAACCCCGGCGATTCTTCCATAGGCGGAGGCAACAGGCCCTTCAGCCCCCAGGTCCGCCAGCGCAACGGAACGCACGACTATAGCTCGGCTCAGGCATTCCTCCGCCAGCGCCTCCGCCTCCGCCATGTTTCTATCGTCCAGACCGTTCAAGAGCAGCCGCACCTCGATTCCCTCAGGGACACCCTTCAATCCCCCCTTGTCCGAGGTCATCAATCGTGCCAGGTGCGCCGGGCTCAGCGCTACACCTTGTTCGGCCCCGACCACCTCTGCCAACCGCCCCGGTCGGTGGGCCACTTCCTCGCTTAGCGGCCTACCCAGCGCGGCCAGGTTCGCCATGGGCACCACCAGGTCGCTGGCGGCGGGGATCACGGGCTCATGCGCGGCCGGCGCCTTGACCAGTCGCTGCCGGGCGCCATCACCCTCCACGGCTATCATCCCGTCAATCGCCGCCACCTCCGCCTTGATCTCATCGATTCGCGCCGATGGAACACCGGTCCACTTCTCGGCCGTGGGATCAAGCGGGCCTGTCCACAGCACCCGCCTCTCAACCTTCAGCACCGTCAGCAAGTCGACCAGGTCTCCCTGGCCGCTATCAATCCAATGAGTCACAGCCTGGCGAAGTTGCCGCTGACCAAGATGAGTGGTGGTGGTTAACAGAAATGGTGAGTCTTGGGGGATTTCTTTCAACAGGCGTTGAAGCGCGCTGGTTTTGCCGCCGGCGCCGGTGAAGGTCAGGAGCTGGCGCGGCTTTAACCTCAACGCACGGGTCAGCTGCATCTCAGCCGGCCAATTGCTGGCGGATCAGACGACGGGAAAGCAGCGCCTCCAGCACGCCGCCGCCCACCGACAGAGCCTTGTCAGAAATCTCAAAGCAGTAGGAGGGCTCGGCCCGCGGATCCAGATCACCGATTTTGGTCCCCTCTTTCACGGATAGTCCATCGTGAATCAGGCCGCGGAGGGCACCTCGAAAAGGTGCCTCCAGTGGCGCGCCGCCCACGGTGGCGATCAAATGCCCTTCATCCACCACCGTCCCCAGTTCGGTCTCCGCCTGGACCTCACCGTCAGCCGGCGCTCGCAATACCCGATCGACATCATAACCTTTGACCGTGCCGGGAACACCGGTGTCTGCCTCCGCCTGACCGGTCCAGAACACCCTCCCCAAGTGATGGCCACGGTTGGTTTCGACCACGGCATGGCAGTTTTGGCCAGCCTGGAATCCTGGACCTAAACCAACCACCAGCGGCGCTGCCTCACGGCCAATTTCCGGGGGCTTTTTGCGCATGCGGGCGTCGATTAAGGCCAGCGGGTTTATGCGAACTCGGCTCGCCGCCGGTGGATCGACCATCACGGGGATTTCGCCCTTGCGCCAGCTTGCATCGGCGTCCTCCGTGGTATCCACACGCCGGCCGATGAGATCCTCAATGGTCACCCTGGCCTGATACACGGCTTCAGCCAGCGACACCAGCCGGCGGACGGCCAGCGGCTGTTCGATTTCAGTCACAAGGACGGAAAATCCGGCGCGATGCAGCCTGGCTGCGACACCAGTTGCTAAGTCACCGCCACCGCGAAGGAGGACCCGGGGACCCGGGGTCATGCTTTCCCTGCGTCGATCAAACCCCGCACAACCCGCTCGGGGGTAAATGGAAATTCGTCGTACCAGACGCCGACGGCGTCATGGATCGCGGCTGCGACCGCCGGCGCCAGCGGGATGAAGGGCATTTCGGCCATGCCGCGCGCACCCCAGGGCCCTTCGGGGTCGGGGTTTTCGACAATCAAGGAATCAACCCTCTCCGGGATATCGAGCACGCCCGGGATCAGATAGGTGGAGAAATGCGGTGTTTGCACCCTCCCACCTTCCTGTTGGAAATCTTCCAGGATGGCATAGCCTGTGGCCTGGATGATGGCGCCTTCAATCTGGCCGATGATCTGCTGCGGGTTGATGGCTTTGCCGACATCGTCGGCGCATACCACTCGGAGCACCCGCAGGTGACCAATCTCGGTGTCCACCTCAACGATGGCAGCCTCCGCCACATATCCATAAGCAAAGTTGGGTTTTGACTCACCCGTTTCCGGACGGAAATTCTCGGTTTCCGGCGCCCAGTAGGTGTGGCGGGCTATGGCGGGCCGCTCCTCATCGCGCCACTTCTCCAGCGCAGCCTCGGCGGCACCGCGGATTGAGTTTCCGGACATGAAGGTCATACGTGAAGCCGAGGCGGAACCTGAGTTCCCGCTGGAGTGGGTATCCGAGGTGTCCAACTCTACCTGGTCCACTCCGACTCCGACGGCTTCGGCCACCATCTGCGCCATGGCCGTATGGGCGCCCTGACCCACATCCGCACCGGCATGATGAAGCACCACTTTTTCAATCTCGGCGCCGCCGTGCAGTTCAACCTCGGCGACGCAGTGCTCCGGTGCGCCAAAAGAAAATCCAACATTCTTGAAGCCACAGGCGAACCCGATACCTCTCTTCATATGCGCCTCATCGGCAGTCCCGATGTATTCCTCGCCAGGCGCCTTCCAGCTCTCCACGGTCTTCTGCCAGCCCGACTCCGAGGCACATTCTTCCACCACTTCCTCGAGCGAAACACCGCCCGGCAAGGGAGTGTTCACCGACAGCAGGGACCCTTCGCGCAGCACGTTGCGCACCCGCAGCTCGACCGGGTCCAGCCCCAGGACCTCCGCCAGCTTGTTTAGCTGGTTCTCGGCTGCAAAGGCAGCCTGCGGACCGCCGAAGCCGCGGAAAGCGCCGCCGGGCAGATGGTTGGTGTAGACCGAATAGGCGTCCACCGAGACGTTGGCTATCTCATAGGGCCCCGTGCACATCAAGGTCGCATTGCCCAGCACCTTGGTCGAGGTGTAGGCGTAGGCCCCGCCGTCCTGGATGACTTCGGTCTCAGCAGCGATGATCTTGCCCTCCTGGGTGGCGCCCCAGCGGGAACGCAGCAGGAAGGGATGACGCTTGTGGTGTCCGACGATGGATTCTTCCCGGGACCAAATGATTTTTATCGGTCGATTAATCCCGCGCTGGTGCAGCCGCCAGGCCGCCAAAGCCAGCACAATCTGCACGGACATATCCTCACGGCCGCCAAAGGCGCCGCCGATGGCAGGATAAATCACCCGCACCTGTTCCAGCGGCAGCCCGAGAGCGTGCGCGATCTGCTCCTGGTCTTCGTGCGTCCACTGGCCGGCCACCTCAACCGTCACTCTGCCATCATCGTCGATATAAGCCAGGCCGGCCTCCGGCTGTAGATAGGCGTGTTCCTGCGCCGGCGTTCGATACTCGCCCTCGACGATCACGTCAGCTTCGGCAAATGCGGCATCGACGTCGCCTTTGCGGATCTTGTTGTAATGGAAGATGTTGCTATCCCGCTCAGGGTGAAGCAACGTCGCGCCGGAGGCCATGGCTTTTTCTGGATCTTCAACCACGGGAAGATCCTCGTAAGTCACCTTGATCCTCTTGACCGCCGCAGCCGCAATTTCCTCGTCATCGGCCACCACGACTGCCACCTGGTCGCCGATGAAGCGGACCCGGTCGGCATAGGGCTTATCCGAACCTGGCCCGCAGAGCACCGGTTGGTCGAACATGATTAGACCATATTCATTTACCGGCACATCCTTGGCGGTGAATACCGCCAGCACGCCTTCCATCGCCTCCGCCTCGCTGGTGTCAATCTCCTTGACAATGGCGTGCGGGCGATCGGCGAACAGGATCTTCATCATCGCCTGATCCGGCCGGTCGATATCCCCCGGATAGAGTGTTTCGCCGGTCACTTTGCCGCGGGCGTCTAGCCGAGTTACGGCTTGGCCTATTGTGGACATGCGCTAAACCTCATGCTGATTTCTTTTATTCCTTTGCTGTCTTTCATTCAATCTGCGGGCCTCGGATGAGATAATTCTCCGCAGTACCGAAAGACTGGTGGCGTAGGTTGGATCCACCCCATAGTAGGACATGGAGCCGGCGCCGAGATTCTTCCCCTTGCTGAGCGGCGTGTCGGAGGCATAGTGCAAGATCCCCAACTCAAAGGGTAAACCGTATAAATTGACGATCTCATCACGAGGATGCCGTTTAGGCCGGGCCAGCTCGTAAATCGCAGAAAGGTACGGCCCCGCCTCCATTTCGATATCTGTGTAACCCTCCCGGTAGAAAACATCCATGTATTCCGGATTTTGCAGGAATGTACCCTGCACGCTGACGGCTTTCTGATTGTCCAGCACGGTGCCGTAAACCAGATCGGGGTCGACATCGCCCGCCTTGAAGCAATTCTCAAACAGGTAGGAGTTATGCGACTGTTCGTCATAAACCACCGAGGGCATCATCACATCGCCGATCACGCCGTTGAGCGTAGCCGCCTTGCCCAGAATATAGACACCGCGTAATTCACCGACCCTGGTGGCGATGTAGGAAAGCAACAGAAATGCGGCCATGCCCAGCGGGTAATCGATGTTCACTATATAGGCATCGCTACCGGCCAAGTTCTCCGCCAGTTCCCGGGGCAGGCGCGGATCCATCCAATCCACATCAAGCTTGGACAGATCATAGATCTGGGCTTCCACGTCGAAGCTGTGCTCGCTTGGGATCCGCTTGATGCCGCTGGCCCGCTCCGCCCGCTCAATCTCCCCGAGCAGGTGACGACCTCCTTCTCCTTCCACATACCTCTTGAAGGCGTAGTACAGGAAGTTCTCCGGGCTGGAGGGTACGCGCTGCTTCTGAATGTCCTGCCACTCCGCAAGCAGATCCTGCTCGTCTTCATGCTGGATGTACTCAAGAATTTCATCTCGATGGCGCAGTGCGAATCCAGTCCATAAATTCGCTATGCTGTGACTGTTGCTTGAGACGAAGTAGACCGGGCGATGCAGTAGATCCGGATTAGCGGCCTCCACTCGATCCCACCAGAGCTGTGTCGCCCGGCGGTAGTCATTGAGGGATCCAGCCAGCAGACGCACCTTCAGCCGCTTTCGCGATTCGGCGATGGCCTTCATCATCGACCAAAATCTATCGCCCCAAACGGAGGCAAGCCGCTCTAAATCTTCCGGTTCCACATCGAGAAGCTCGGTAAGCAGCGCCAGCCCCTCTCCACCTTTTGGTGGCTCCGAAAAGGCCGCCTCAACCTGCTGTCCTTGCAGCAAACGATGTAACTTATTCCACTCGATTTGGAAGGAGGTCAGCAG
>JBKHKF010000100.1:0-8199 GCA_046537745.1 Anaerolineales bacterium
GTCCTTACCCGCTTATCGTTCGATTCGATGACCCTTAGCTCAATGCGGCCATCGTCGATGAGGATACGATCATCGCGGGAGACATCGCGGGCCAGCGGCTCATAGTTCACATGGATAATTGCTGGCGTGCTGAGTCCTGCTTCTGTTGATAGCACGATCTCGTCACCCGGGTTGAGTTCGATGGGTTGGTCACCTTTATTGTCGCCAGTGCGGAGCTTGGGTCCTTGCAGATCCTGTACGATGGCGATGGGTTCGTCCAGCTCCTTCGAAACCTTGCGGGTGACCTCGATCATCTTTTTGTGATCCGATTGCGTACCGTGGGAAAAGTTGAGCCGCACTCCATTGATGCCGGCTTCGATCAACCGGGTAAGCGCCTGCTCGTCCTTGCAGGCTGGGCCGAGAGTGGCCAGGATTTTCGCCCTGCGATCCTCTTTTTCCGGAGAATTATGTGTCATGGGTCATCCCCGCCGATCCGAAATATGGATTAGCCCTGATCGTCTTCTTGAAGCAGGTGAACCAAGATAGCTTTCTGAGCGTGCATCCGGTTTTCCGCCTGAGTGAATATGACGGAATGCGGTCCATCGGCGACGGCATCCGTGATTTCTTGGCCCCTGTGCGCAGGCAGGCAGTGCATCACAATAACGGAGGGATCTGCCCTGGAAACCAATTCCTGATTGACCTGATACTCGCCGAACTCATCGAGCCTTTCTTCAGTTTCGCCTTCCTGACCCATGCTAACCCATGTGTCGGTGTAGATCACCTGCGCGCCTTCAACGGCGGACCGCGGCTTATGGCTTTGGTTGATAGTACTTCCGCTATCTTGAGCCATTTCCTCTGCAACAGCGACGGCTTTGGCAGGGAGCTCATATCCCTCAGGGGTGGCGATAGAAAAGTCCATCCCCAGACGGCTGCAGGCGAATAATAGCGAGACGGCAACATTGTTGCCATCGCCAATGAAGCTGACGTTCAGACCCTTCAATTGGCCAAAGCGTTCCATGATCGTCAGTACATCCGCCATTGCCTGACAGGGGTGATTGAAATCGCTGAGTCCGTTGATGACCGGTACGGAAGCGTATCGAGCGAGCTCCAGAATATGATCATGGGCAAAGACACGAGCCATGATCACATCCACATAGCGGGAAGCGACACGGCTGACATCGGCAATGGATTCGCGCTTGCCAAGTCCGATTTCATCCGGCGAGAGATAAAGCGCATCACCGCCGAGGTGCCGCATCGCCATATCGAAGGAGACACGGGTGCGGAGGCTCGGCTTTTGAAAGATCATCGCCAACACTTTATTCTTCAGGATCGGTGGGTTACCACCATGACGCCATTCGTCCTTGAGGCGAATAGCCAGGTTCAGAATCGAAGTAAGCTCGGCGCTTGAATAGTCGGCCAAAGACAAGAAGTGACGCATTCCGGCAGCTCCTGGGTTTTAGGTTGGGTGTGGTTCCCGCGGAGTATAGCACAGCCTCCTCCGGAGAAAGCTAATCTTGCACGGGCGAGGTCCTTGGCCGTTCGTCCACCTCTTCCCCCTTCAGCGGGGAGGTAGATTCGGTTTCGGGTTGTCGAGTATAGCGAGCGTGCGGAAGGAGCCAGCGAAGCCAGCCGCCAATAGGCAGCTTTCCGCGCTCCCGCTGATCGAAGGGGAGCAAGATGATTGCTGAGATCAGGAGTAGCGCGCCGATCCACTGGGCAGCCGTCAGGCTCTCATCCAACAAGAGGAAAGCCAACGCCAGCGTCACAACGATTTCCCCAAGTCCAATGAGCGCAGTGTCCAGGCCCCCGAGGTACTTGACGCCTGTGAAAAGAGAGAGGCGGGAAAGGAAGGTTACCAATGTCAGTCCGGCAACCGGCCAAAGCGCGGCTTCCCCCCAAGAAGCAGTTGCGCTGCGGAATATGAACGCAGGCGGAATGACGACGAGAGTCATGGCGACCAGTGTGTAGAAGGTGACGGTTGGAGCAGGGGCGTCGTACAGTACGCGTTGGTTGATGGGGATGTGGAGAGCATAAAGCAGTCCAGCAGCGATAAGCATCAGCGAACCAATCAGATCGCTTGAACTGGCTGTGGGTGAGGTTAGCAGCAAAACTGCCGGGATGCTGAGACCGATCCGAAGGATGGTCATTGGGGTATAGCGATAGCCGTCCAGGTAGAGAAGCACTGCGACGAAAATGGGGTAAAGAGAATAAAGAAGCTGTGCCAGGCTGGCATCAATCCTGGCCAGGCCAGTGTAATAGAATATGGAACCTGTGCCGTTGATCAATCCAGCGAGGAAGCATGCGAGGAGTCCCACCGGATAGATGTAGAAGGACTGGCGGCGGAAGAGGATCAGAACCAGGAACAAGAGGGAGGTCGCGCCTGCTGTCCGCAGGGCCACTACCGTCAGTGGCGGAAGGCCGCCCAGGATCGCCAGTTTGCCCAGGATCGGTGTCATCCCAAGCAGAACCGCAGAGGCAGCCGCTGCTGGTAGACCTCGATTTAGCTCCCAGGTTCCCATGGCCAGGCAGTTACTCCAGAACGCGTCCGATTTCTTCGATCAGGTCCTGATTAAGAAAGTCACCCTTCATCATGAGCTGCGATATTTGCCCCTGGAGCTTTTGTTTTTCCTCAGCGGTGAGTTCCTTGGCTGAGACCACAATAACCGGGATTTGACTGGTCACGGGCTGCGATCTCAATTCCTCCAGCACATCGAAGCCGTCCATCTCAGGCATCATCAGGTCAAGAATGATCAGATCGGGTAAGTGCTGCCGGGAATATGCCAGCGCCTCGCGGCCGGAGTTGACCTCGTGAATCGTAAACTCTCCTTGCGCCTGCAGGATCCGCCGGATTAAGCGGCGGGCGTCGGCGTGGTCATCGACAATCAGGACATGGCTGGTCCGTTGCTGATCTAAATGGGTCAGTGCAGAAAGCAGCCCTTCCTGTGGCCAGGCCGCAGGCTGCTGCTCCGCTCCCAGATCAATTTCCGTCGCCCAATGCTCGCCGAGAAGCTCCTCCTCGACTGGCTGCGTGTGACCGGAACAGTTGACAACGATCGTCTGATCACGCTCGAGCATGCCGGCTTGTGCCAGTTTGATAACACCTGCAAAGGCTACGGCGGCAGCGGGTTCAACGGACAAGCCTTCCATCTTCGCCAACAGGTGCATCGCCGAAAAGGCTTCTTCATCTGTCACACTTTCGAAGACTCCTCCATTGCCAGCCATCATGCGCTCCCGCAACAACTGATAGGTGCGGCCCGGGTCACCGGTGCTCAGGGTGGAGATGTAGGTTGTGGGATCCTCCACCGGCTTCGCGATTTCCGAACCCGCCTTCCAGGCACGCACCATGGGAGAACAGCCGGCAGCCTGGATTATTCCCAGCGCAGGGGTGTGTTCTATCAGGCCAGCCTGCTGCAATTCACGGAAGCCTTTCTCCACGCCGACTGGTCCAATCCCGCCGCTGACGGCCTGGAAGTACCAATCCGGCGCTTTCCACCCCGTTGTGCTCATGGGGAGCATGCCGCCAGCGCCAGCGCCAAATTGTTCCGCAAGCTCATAAGCGATGGTTTTCATCGCATCCACCGCAGCCATGCTGCGGACTCCTCGATCGAGGTATAGCCCGCGTCGTTCGGCGAATTCGGCCGCCAGGATCTTCGCTCGGTCGTAAGTGCTGGTAACTTTGACCACCTGGGTGCCGTAAAGTGCGATTTCCCGCATCTTGGTGGGTGGAACACGGCTTGTGAGGAAGGCCCAAATCTTGATGCCGCCGCGCGCTCCGTAAGCCGAGAAGGCGATAGCCACGTTACCGGTGGAGGCGACAACGGCTTCAGTTTTCTCCGCTTCTTTCAGGATGGCCAGGGTCACCGCCGCCTGGCGGTCCTTAAAGGAAGCCGTCGGTCCCTGACGCTCATCTTTGACGAATAGATGGGGGAGGCCGAGCATCAACCCCAGGTTTTCGGCGTGAATCAGCGGTGTCCCACCTTCTCCCATGGAGATAGTGGGACGTTCCTGGCAAATCGGCAGGACCTCCTGGTACCTCCATAGATCAAAAGGCCGTGCGGTCGCCAGCTTTAGCAGCCTTGGGGCCAGCTCCGCCATTGGGTAGCGCACCTCGAGCCATTCACCATTGCAGTTGGGGCAACGGAGAGCGAGGGCGGAGGCATCAAATTCGTGGCTGCAGTCAAGGCACTGCACCCTATGTTCACAGATCATGGAAGTCAGGCGCCCGGGCTATCCGCTGCGAAGCGGGCCGGTGCCGCCCGCCCGATCGGTTGGCGGCTTCAGCGGCAGGGTGAAGGCGAAGGTGCTGCCCTCTCCTAATGTGCTCTCTGCCCAAATCCGCCCCCCATGAAGCTCAACCAGATGCCGGGCAATGGATAGACCGAGGCCGGAGCCCCCGGACTTCCGGGTGGGTGAGGGATCCACCTGCGAGAATGGCTCGAAGAGCTTGGACATATTCTCCTCGGCGATTCCAATACCGGTATCCGCCACCGCCACCAGGATCTCCGGTTGGGGCTCGGATTGGACGAGCCTGGCCGAGATGGCGATCTGTCCCTCTTCGGTGAATTTGGCTGCGTTGGATACCAGGTTCAACATCACCTGGCGGACACGAATGCGGTCGGCGGTGATGTCGGGAAGGTCCTCCGGAACATCTGTGACCAGTTCGATGGGCTTATCCTTGGCCAATCCGGTCGCAGTGGTCATGACAGACTCGATCACTTCCTTCACGTCCACTTGCTCAAAGGAAAGATCCAGCTTGCCCGCCTCAATCCGGGAGATATCCAGCATGTCACTGATCAAGCCGAGTAAATGTTGACCTGCGTTATAGATTGCATTCAAATCTTCGCGCTGGGTATCGGTGATCGGTCCGTCAATTCCTTTTAGGATCACCTTGGAAAAACCAATGATGGAATTCAGCGGGGTGCGCAACTCGTGGCTCATGTTCGCCAGGAACTGGCTCTTGAGGTGGTCGGCCTCTCTCATTTCCTCCAGCGCCTGCTGGGTGAGCTGGTAGGATCGGGCGTCCTGCAGTGCAAGCCCAAGCTGGCGGCTTATCTCCTCGATGAGTTCCCGATCGGTGCTGGACCAGATCCGGCCCTCCTCTGGTTCTTCAAATGTAATCTCACCCAGCACGCTGTCCCCCGTGGTGATGGGAATCGCCATGAATCCTTCTTCTCGGCGGCTTTCTCGGACTGGCTCAGAAAGCGCTTCATGAATGGGATGGATGGTGCCATCCTCATCGAGGTAGCCGGGAACGGAACCCCAGCTTGGCAGGTACTTTGGGGCTGAGGTGGCATCGATATCAGCTGGGAGCTGCGGCACTTTGAGCGTGAGGCGGCTGGTTTTGGGAGGCTCCAGGTCCAGAATCTGGACAATGCCACGATAGCCAGAAACTTCACCCTCTTCATCATTCTTGACCAGCGCGTGCAGGACAGCCGCATGTTGTTTGCCATTTGGTCGTTCTGCCCGGATTCGGAGATGGCTGATCGGCTCATCATTCTGCATGAGCGCCCTTAGCTCCTGGGCGCTCTCATTGGAGATGGGCTGGTTGAATAAACTTTTTCCGAGGAGTTCCTCCGGGTCATAGCCCAGAAGCCGTTCGATCTCCGGGCTCACCCAGGTGTACTCACCCTGCTTGTTAACTTCCCATACCCAGCCGCCAGGGAGCTCCCGACGTGGCGCCGTTTGCCCTGTATCCTCGCTGGTTTCAGAGGGACGATGAGGCTGCTCCGCCAGATCGTCGAAGATATCCTCCAGCCGGTCATTCAGATCGTCGATTAGCTTCCGTCGCATACTCCATCAATTCCTCTCCAAGGGCTCGATACTGTTCCGCGCCTCGGCTGTTCGGTGCATAAGCTGTGATCGGCTGAGCAAAGATCGGGCTTTCTCGAAGGCGAGTATCCACCTCGATCACAGTTGAAAAAACAGCGCCACCAAAGGTGCGCCGGATTTGCTCGAATAACGTGCGATGGATCCGGTTGCGTCGGTCGAGCATGGTCAGCAGCAGGCGGTAGCGCAAGTTGGGATTCTGCCCGCTGCGAGTCTCCCGAATTAAGTCGAGCACGTTGTGTAGTGCGCTGGCTGAATAGAACTCGGCCTGGGTTGGGATAATGAGCAAATCGGCTGCCACCAGAGCACTCCGAGTCATAACCCCGAGTGTTGGCGGGCAGTCCAGCAAGATGAAGTCGTACCCATCCGCTGGCATCTGATCCATCAGGATGTGCTGGTGATCCTGGCGAACTCGCAGGAACTGCTCGGCCATGAGCAGATCCTGGCTGGCGGGGACCAAAGAAATCCCTTCGATGTCCGTCGTGAGTAGGATTTCCTCCAGTTGGCCATTTCCCATCAGCATGTCGCTGATGGTGTTCTGGAGTCTGTCCGGCTTGAAGCCAAGGGAAAGTGTCAGGTTGGCCTGCGGGTCGAGGTCGACCAGCAACACCGATTTTCCGCGCTCCGCCAGCGCGGCACCCAAGGATAGGGCGGTAGTCGTTTTGGCGACGCCGCCCTTCTCGTTGGCTATGGCCACCCGGTAGCTCATTCGCTAGCCCCAGATTGGGTCTCCATTTCCTCAGGGGGTGAGCTGCCTCGCCCATCGGTGCGCTCGCCGCCGTTTGTTCTTAGTTCGGCCGGTTCAGGGGCCAGACGGATGGTGGCGCGCCTTGCCCCGACAGCCTTGCGCATCTCCTCCACCGCGGTGCGAAGTATTTCATCAATGTTTTGGCTCGCCCGGATTTTGCTCGTAATTTGCACCACGCTCTGCTCCCGTTCTGCTCGTTGAAGAGCATCCTGGAACAAGCGCGCATTCTCGACTGCCACAGCAATTTGGTCCGCGAGAGTCTCCAGTACAGTGATGTCATCTTCGCTGAAAGCATAGCGTCCGCGATCATGAACATCCAGCGCACCGATGACCCTGTCGCCGATCATCAGCGGCACAGCCAGTTCGGAGCGCGAGTCGGGTAGCAGGTTGCTCTCCTTGAAATAGGGGTCCGTTTCGGTGTCGTGGGCGACGTAATACTCGCCGGTACCGGTGGCGAAGCCCACAACCGATCGGCTGCCAATTTCAAAGCGGCGGCGTGTCTGCTTCAAAGCTTCACCAATTTCGCCGGAAGCTTCACGGATAAATGCAGTGCTGCTGCCGGGTTCAACAAGGTAGATCGCAACGTGGTAGAAACCGAATCGCTGCTGAAGCAAGTCGACGGCTCGTTTAAGCAGAGGGTCTAAATCCAACAAGCCTGTTGCGACCCGTGCGATTTCAGCAGCAGTCTCGAGCTGTGTGGCGCGGCGTTGGATCTCCTCCACCAGGCGAAGCTGCTCAAGTTGTCCAGCAACTTCATCTGCCACATCGGTAAGGATCTCAAAGTCCTCTTCGCTCCAATCCTCCATCCGATTCGGCAGGATATCCAGTTTGCCGATAATCTCGCCACGAAGTGAGATTGGGGTTTCAATTCGCTCGCTGTCAGAGGCTTCAATCTCGCTTTCCACATCGCCGTATGCGGCCAGGTTTTCCTCGCCTTGAACTCGACGTGCGTTGACCAGCAGCTCCCAGGATTCGGCTGTTTGACGCCGATACAAGGCGTCCACTTGCCGCAGCCGGGTTTGGGTCTCCTCAAACAACCTTGCGTTCTCGATGGAGACCGCCGCCTGACTTGCGAGCAGCTCTAGCAGCTCGACGTCATTCTCGGTGTAAATTCGGTTGGTGATCCGTTCCACGGCCAAAGCGCCAATGGGTTGGCCCCGACTGATCAGCGGAACGGCCAAACTGGCCTCCAACTCGCCAAGCGCCGGGTCATTCCGGCTGACGGTTTCGGGGGTGCTATCGTCGATCCGGACTGATTGCTGCGTGCTGACGGTCCGCCCAAGCAGCCCCTGCCCTATTGGGACGCTCCGGCCCAGTCTGGGCAACCTACCCTGTGTGGCCGCAGAGGCGCTTCGAACCACCACCTCATTGCCCTCGACCAATCCTAAGGTTACTCGGTCGAAGCCGAAGGTTGCCCGGACCAGTCGGGTTGAGTCCGCCAGGATTTGATCGTAGCTCAAGCTGCCCGTGAGCTGTCGATAGACATCGATGGCCTGCCGACGCGCCCGAGCCAGCTCAGTCTGCTGTGAAAGCAGCCTGGTGTTCTCGATGGCGATGGCCAATTGATCCGCCATCGTTTGCAGCGCGATCACATCCTCTTCGTCAAAGGCGTTGGGCTCGGTGCTTTGCACGTCCAGGGCGCTGTC
>JBKHKF010000101.1:0-8165 GCA_046537745.1 Anaerolineales bacterium
CATCTCGGCGTGTCCGAGGAAACTCTCAAGAATCATGGCGCGGTGAGCCAGCAGACCGCGGAGGAAATGGCAGCCGGTGCACGCGATGCCCTGGGAGCTGATCTGGCGATTTCCGTCACGGGAATTGCCGGGCCAGCGGGCGGCTCGCCGGAAAAGCCGGTGGGATTGGCTTGGATCGGCCTGGCCAGCGCCGAAGGCATCCGTGCTGAACAATACAATTTTGAAGGCGACCGGACCCAGAATAAACTGCTGGCGGCCACCGCTGCCCTTAAGCTATTGCTGGATCGTCTCGGGGGCGCGGATGGTTGATGTGCTCGAGGTGGAGGCGGATCTGAGCGTCGAACCTCCGGAACCCAGGGCATTCCGCTGGCGGGGGAGGACACGCACGATCCTGGATCTGGGGCGCCGCTGGCAGCAGGAAAACGAACTACATTGGCTTGTTCGGACCCCGGCCAAGCAAGTGTACGAGCTCATTTATGATCTTGAGAACGGCCAGTGGAGCATGGGCCGAACCCCAGAGGAATTTCAACCCCGAGGGCCAGCTGCATAAACCTTAATCCCGGCACTCCGCTGGAAAACGCTGGCAGTACGGTGTGACCCCGGGTAGCCAATGGCGCAGCCCGGCGATCAGATCGTAAAGCCAATCCTGAAGCCATCCTACGCCCGGTAGATGGTAAATCCTCATTGGCATTTTGGTATTAAGGGCATAAGCGATGGCCTGGTTGATGGCCGCTGCGCCAGCGTGGCGCTTCCCGTTCGCTTCAACGGCCCATGCGGTCGCCTCGCATTCTTCTTTGGATATGCCGGCGCGCTCTCGGATCTTTGGCTTCTGACACGGATGAATCGACACGCGATTCTGGCGATCCAAGCGGTTCACTAGCTCGGCCGCCCACGAACAGAAGCCTCAATATCCGTCAAAAATTAATGTCAGCTCGCAGGGCTGTTCCTTTTCACCCATTTTCCGCCTTTAGAACGATGCATCAATAGAGCAGCCACCCCATTAAAAAAGGAAGAGCGGCGCGGAGCCGCTCGATCCAATAAATTCCTTTTGTGGGGGTCAGCCCAGATAGTCGCGCAGCTGCCGGGCCCGCCGGGGATGGCGCAAGCGCCGGAGCGCCTTACCCTCAATCTGGCGGATGCGCTCCCGGGTGAGCCCGAATTTCTGTCCGACCTCTTCTAATGTATAAGGCCGTCCGTTGTGCAAACCGAAGCGCAATCTCAAGATCCGGGCCTCGCGCGGGCTCAGTGTGGAAAGCACATCTTCGATCTTGTCCCGCAGCAGGTTTTCGTAGGCGCTTTGAGTGGGGGTCGGGGTGGTCTCATCCTCAACGAAGGACCCAAGCTCCGAATCCTCCTCCTCGCCCACCGGGGTCTCCAGTGAGAGCGGTCGCCACGAAACTCGCATCATCCACTGCACTTTACGAGAATCCACACCCAGATGGTCGCCAATCTCATCAGGCGTTGGCTTGCGGCCGAGCTCCTGCTCCATCTGGCGGGCCACCTTATACAGCCGCCGAATTCGATCGGACATGTGTACAGGGACACGGATGGTCCGACCCTGGTCAGCGATGGCCCGAGTGATGGTTTGCCGGATCCACCAGGTGGCGTAGGTGCTGAAGCGGTAGCCGCGGTGGTAATCGAACTTTTCCACGGCCTTCATCAAGCCCAGATTGCCTTCCTGAATTAAGTCAAGAAACGGCACACCCCGACTCATGTATTTCTTGGCGATGCTGACCACCAGGCGGGTGTTGGCCTTAATAAGGTGCTCTCGTGCTGCGCGGGCATCTTCAATATGATGCTGGAGATCCCGTCGTTCTTTGACCGATTTCCGACCGTTCAGTTTAGCCAGTTTGACCTCGGCCTCTTCGCCGCGCTCGATGCGCGTGGCCAGATCCACCTCTTCCTCCATGGTCAGGAGGGGAACGCGCGCCATCTCCTTTAAGTACAGTCCCACAGTGTCGTCGGTGGAAATAGCGCTCAGATCGATGTTCTCGGCGTCCTCCGCCTCATGATCAACGCGCAGGTGAACCGGCACCTGGTCCAAGTCCTCATAGACCTCGATGCCCGAACTCTGGAAGAAGGACTGGAGTCGCTCCAGGCGATCATCGTCCTCCTCCACCTCCGGAAAGACCTCGATCAGGTCATCCACGGTGATGTAGCCTTGCATATCCCCTTTCTCGAAGAGGACGGCAAAGGCTTCACGTTTCTTCCATCGTTCTTGTGAGGTGCTCATCCAAATGCTCCTGGCGTCAAGACAATCGGACGGGCTTCAAAAAGATCGCTCAGGAATCACCCAGCAAGGACTGCAGCGGTGCCAGTCGGGGGTCGATGTCCTCCTGAGGGTGATCGCAATCTCCTTCGTTGAGATTCTGGCCGCAGACAGGGCAAAGCCCCTGGCAGTCTGGCTTACAAACGGGGCGGATCGGAATCTCAAGCAGCATCACTTCCCGCAGCAGCGGGCGAAGATCCAGAATGGCAGTCTCAGGAATCGCCAATACGGGATCCTCGGCCTTATCTGCCGGGAAAACAAACAGCTCACCCAGATGGGGAGCCAACACTTGATCGGTCGGTTCGAGGCAGCGCGCGCATTCCAGACGCAGGGTTCCCCGCAGGGTGCCCTCGACATAAATGCCTTGCGCTGCGCGGGTCAAACGCAACACTCCGTTCAAGTCTCGGATGACAAGTTCGTCATCGACCTGGACGGAGGGATGATCAAATTCAAATTCGCGGCTGAAGCCGACGTTCTGTTTAAGTAAGAACCCGACGTTCATCCGCAATGGATTATGGGAGTCTAATTTCACACCAACGCCATGCGATAGAGATTCCAAAAAGCGACTGTCATTGTAGCATAGATACCAAGTCGAATCAAGAAATGACCCTTTTTCTTGACATAATTGCCGATTCTTCGCACAAAAAGCCCAAAATGTGGCCTATGATTGGATTAACCCCCTATCAGTGGAGTGGGAGTACTGTGCGAGTAGTCATCGGAGGATGAGACCCTTGGACAAGCTACTGTTAGGTACCAACAACCCCGGGAAGGTGCGGGAACTCAAGGCGCTGCTGGCGCCGGTGGACATTAAGGTGCTGACTCCGGACCAAGTGGCAGTGAGCCTTAAGGTTGCAGAGACCGGCGTCGACTACGAAGCTAACGCTCGCAAGAAGGCGTTAGCCTTCGCTGAGGCCTCGGGCCGATGGACGTTGGCAGACGATTCTGGATTGGAGGTGGCGGTTTTGGACGGCGCCCCCGGACTCCAATCAGCCCGGTTGGCAGGCCCCGCTGCCACGGACGCTGACCGAATACGCCAGCTCCTGGACATGTTGGCGCAGCATTCCAGGCCCTGGAAGGCTTTGTTCCGCTGCACCATGGCGCTTGCTTCACCTGAAATGGTCCATCACGTCACCATCGGTGTTTGCCGCGGCGAGATCATCCCGGAGGAGAGGGGCCAGGGTGGCTTTGGTTACGACCCGATCTTTGTGGTGGCCGGCACCGGCAAGACCATGGCGGAGCTGGGGGTGGAGGAGAAAAATCGGCTCAGCCACCGCGCCAGGGCCGTGGAGAAAATGCTTCCGATTCTGCTCGAGTTGAAAGAAGAGGGACCGGCAGGCGACCTTAGCCTGCCGAGTTGAAGTGCGTTTGATAGAAGACCTTGATCAAATCTAACACCTGATGCGGTCGCTCAAGCATCACCATATGCCCGGCGGCCTCGACCTCATGGAAGCTGGCCTCCGGCAGGCCCTCGGCCAGCTCTTGGCCCAGGTGCGGCGGTGTCAGCCGATCGTGCTCGCCCGTGATCACGATGGCAGGAATATCAATCTCTTGAAGCCTTGATCGAATATCGAAATGGTCGCACGCCTGGAAATCGTTGTGGAAGGTGCGGTGGCCTGCTTCGAGCATCCGCTGACGAGCCAACCTCACGAGCCCGCGTTCGGCTTCGGGGCTGAAGGCAGCTTCGATCACCTGATCAACTGCTTGTGCGAAGGTGCTTCGCTCGGCGCTGTTTTGCAGGATCGTCGGCGCCACCCTAAGCCTGGCGCTGCTGCCGATGAGAGCCAAACCGGCCAGCTGCCGGGTGGAGCGCAATGCCATCGTCAGGGCGATGGCGCCGCCCATGGAGTGCCCAGCCACCACGCTAAGCGGCAACTTCATTTCCCGCATCCAGTCCATCATTTGCTCCGCGTAGCTGCTTAGTGTGGCCTCGCTGTGCCCGCCGCTGTCCCCATGCCCCGGCAGATCCACGGCATAGACGATGGCTCCTCGCCAGCGACGAATTTCCGGGGGCCAATACAAACGATTTCCGCCAGCGCCATGAATCAGAATCAACGGCGGCAACTCAGCATGAGCCCCGCCGTCGTTGTATTTCTGATAATGGATTCCATACACCTCAGTGGAGTTGGTCAGGATCCTCCAGCCATTTCTCCAGGCTCATGGCGGCAGCCGTCGCCTGGCCAACGGACGTGGCGATCTGCCGGTACACCGGGTCCATCAGCTCGCCAGCGGCGAAGACCCCCGGAATGCTGGTCATCATATGATCGTCCACTTTTAGGTAATTCCGGTCATCCATCTCCAGCTGCCCTTTGTAGAGTTCGGAGTTCGGATAATGACCGATGAAAATAAACACTCCGTCGATAGGCTTATCCTCCGTCACATCGGATTTTAAGTTCCGCAACATCACGGATTCCACCTTGCCGTTGCCTTCGATCTCTTCAACCACGGTGTCCCAGATAAAACTCATCTTCTCGTTATCGAACGCCCTCTTTTTGAGTCGGTCATTCGCCCGGAGCTCATCTCGCCGGTGAACAACTCGCACTTTGTCGGCGAAACGAGTCAGAAATAAGCCTTCCTCGATAGCCGAATCTCCTCCGCCCACAACCATGACATCCTTTTCCTTGAAGAAGAATCCATCACAAGTAGCGCAGAAGGACACGCCCTTTCCGATATATTCATCCTCCCCAGGGATCTCCAGACGCTTAGGCGATGCACCGGAGCAAAGGATTACGGAATCCGCTTCGATCTCTTCGCCATGAGTCTTCAGATAAAAAGGCGGGCCTGACGTGAGGTTAACCTCCGTCACTTCGTCCACCATAATTTCGGCGCCAAATCGTTCGGCGTGCTTCTGCATCAATTCCACCAGCTCAGGACCGGAAGTTCCTTCCGGAAAGCCTGGATAATTCTCGACCTCCCACGTGATGGAGATCTGGCCGCCGAGCTGGTTGCCGGAAATCACCAGAGGTTTTAAATTCGCGCGACCTGTGTACAGTGCGGCGGTCAGGCCTGCTGGCCCTGATCCGACAATGACGACTTCCTCTTTTCTCATGAAACCTTCACTCGCTTTCTTTGCTTAGGCCCAGGGCATCTATCAGGCGACCCACTCGATGCTGCAGCCACCAAACCGGGGCTCGGGTCAGCACCCGGCCTTGCTCGTCCATCAACGGCCGCCGGCAGGGATCATCGGCATCACCAGGACGGCACTCTATGACAACGGTCCCGCACTCCGGGCATTCGCCGGCGGTTTCCGCCGGCGTCATACACGCTGGACAAAGAAAAATCCTATCAACTTCCTGGCGCATCATTTCCTTACCCCTCGGATTAACATTCGGATGTATTCATTTTATTGCACGGGCCCCAGTCGAGCAACGTTAGGGGGATTACAGGCTCAACTCTGCAAAAAGCCCCGCTGCCATACCAAATAACCCACCAGCCAGCCCCCACACTGGAATTCGCCGCAGCAAGGCCTGCACTTGTCCCAGGGAAAAATCAGGCTCGACGTGGTTGTGAAGGGAAACTTTGACGAAGATCAACAGTATGGCCAGCAGCGGAACGGTCGCGCCAACGACAACGCCCAGCACGATGGATGCCCATCGATCCACCCCGCCTTCATCCTTCTTTAGCCACGACCCCAGCGAAAAGCTGAACACTCCGCTGACGGCAATCAGCGCAGCCATCAATATCACGGTGACGAGCGACCGATCTTCGAACCCTATCCACAGGAACCAGGCCAGACCTGTCAGCCCCCACAGCCATCGTAACAATTTCCGCCGGCTCACGTTGGCGACCCGGATTCCAGGGGGGACTCCTCCATCGAGAGAAGCAGACCCGCCTGGAACAACATTGTGAGCCAGAGGTTGGCGCTCAGCGCGAAGACCAGGGAAGAGGTGGCGTGTCGTGCCAGATGGAAGCAGGTTGCAGGCTCGCTACGGCGCTCGACTCGCCAGATCTCGTGCCTCAAAGCCCACTCCAACAGACTCAACCCGAAACCCAGCAGCATCCCCCACCCAAATTGCCCCAGCCAAAGCCAGCCGACCCCGCGATAAAAAGCCCAGCGTGGTTCATCCAGAAGGGCATGTTCGGATCGAATATCGGGGATTTCGGCGGGCAACCGCGGACGGATGAAGCGCCAGTAGAGCGCAAGGCTCAGGGCAAGCAGAAGTGAAATCAGAAGCCAACCAATAAGCCCGCCTTGACCTGAGAAACCCATCACGCGAGCCGGCATCCAGCCAAACACCCAGGCCAGAAATGGTGGGGCTAATCCATATATCCAGGGGATCACCTCACCATAAAGCCGGCGATGATCCTGCTTCCGAAGCAGCCGGTCCCTCAACCAACCGCTGACCAAAGCGAAAAGGACCCAGATAAACGTCCAAAGAAGCAATGGCCAAGCCAAGAGCTGCTGGCTCATTCGCCCTCTCTCCTGGCCTCGCCCACCGATTCCTGCGGCACCTGGACACGGATGGTGGTGCCGCCTCCTTGTTCGCTTTCGATCTCCAGGGAGCCATCGAGCAATTCGGTCCGTTCCCGCATTGTGACAATACCCAGACTCCCACGCTGCTCGTAGTGGGCGTCCACTTGGCCAACGTTGAATCCCACGCCATCATCCTTGATCTCGATAAGAACCTGGTCATCCACTGCTTCGGCTGTGACCCAGATGTTTTCGGCAGCGGCGTGCTTCTGGGCGTTGGTCACTGCCTCCTCCACGATGTAGAACAGCGCCACTTGGCTTGCCTGTGAGAGCGACCGTTCGACTTTCCGATCTGCCGAGACCATTACCGTCTGATTGTGAGTCTCCTCAACTTTGTCCGCGAACTGATGAAGGGCTGCGACCAGGCCTTGTGACTCGAGAATCAATGGCCGGAGTGTGAACAGCATATGACGAATTTCCTTGGTGGTGTTCCTCGCCATAGCCTCGACCTTCTCCAATTCCTGATTGGCCGATTCTGGATCTCGGCCCAGTTGCCGACGGGCGAAATTCGTTCGCATGGCGATGGCTGCGATCACTTGAGTCGGCCCATCATGTAAATCCCGCGCTAGTTTTTTCCGGGCCTCCTCCTGGATTTCACCCAGACGATCCCGCTCCCTTAACTGCTGCTGATAAAGCTCGGCAAATCGCAGCGCCAGCCGGGCCTCCTGCCCCAGCGCGCGAAGACCATCTATATGCTCGGAGCGGAATGCATTCTCTCGAGCATGCAAGAACAGAAGGAGTCCAACAGTCTCGCCACCGTTGGTGACCGGCACGCAGAGCCCGCTTCCCCAGCCAAAGCGCTTTGCCACTGGCCCGAGTTCGGGGTCCAGAGTCACTTGGGGTAAATGCAGCACTGCCATCTTTTCGCTCGCCTCGGCCAGCGCGCCTTCGCCACCCTGGAACAGGAGCCGCTCGGATAGATCAAAGCGTCGGCGGCCGACCTCCCGCAGCCCGCGTGGGCCAAAGCTGAAGGCGATCCCCGATAATTCCCATATATGAAGGCCGGTTGCTGTCAGCACCTCCAACCCCAAATCTAGAGTCACTCGAAGTACCTGATCCCGGTCCAACGGCAGTTCACCGGCGGGCAGCTTGGGATCCACGTCCATTCTTCGTATCCGCTCGGCACCCTCAGGTTCTTGTTTCAGATCGCCGGCTCTCCGGCGAGCGATCCAACCCGCTGCCATGGATGCCAGTCCCGCCGCGACGAGAACGGGCAGCAGCAGCTGAATGGTAAAGCCCTGCTCAAGCGCCCCGACGCCAGGCCCCATGGCCCACAGCCCGTGAATCGACACGAGGATCAGGAGCGCGGTCCCCATGCCTCTCCACGGGCCGAAGATCAGCGCGATGTTGAACGCGGCTGCCATCACCAGCAGCCAAAGGGACGGCGGGTTGCCGCCGGTCAGGACGAGGAGTGAGATTGGACCTGCC
>JBKHKF010000102.1:0-8092 GCA_046537745.1 Anaerolineales bacterium
GCACCGGGTGGGTGGCGAGAACACCTTGAACTCCCTCAAAGCCCGGCACTACCAACTCCTGACCCGGCTGAAGTTGATTGGCGTTCGTAAGCCCATTCGCCTGCATCAAGGCGTCAACGGATGTGCCGAAAGTGCGCGCAATCCCGCTCATGGTGTCGCCCGCCTCTACGATGTAAACAGGACCATCGCTCTGCGCGCTTACAGAGAGAGGGACAAGCAAAATGAGAAGAATGGTGATACTAAGGACCAGCGATTTCTTCATGCGCGACATCCGAAAATTCCAGGCGATCCCCCTCGGCCAGCGATTCTAACATGCTGGGATCCCCTTCAAGGATGAATCGGGCTGGTTTCACCGGCGCATAAACCCGCCATGGCCGGGCAATTTTGAGGTCTACTACCCGCTGCCTCTCATCCAGCCAGGCAACGCCTATGGGCATGAAAACAGCCCACATATGGATCGCCGTGCCGAGCCGGCTTGCTGCTCCTTCTACCAGCAGCAGACCCAATCCCTGCGGTAATGTGCGTCGGAAGGTGAGACCCCGCAGCCGACAGAGGAAGGAGCTGCACCAACGGACACGTTGAACCACCCGTTGGCCCCGGTCGGCGTTTCGTACTTCAATGATTCGATTCACGGCGCAAAAAGAAACCGGGACGAACGTATCGTCCCGGATCGAAGGCAGGATCGCATGGGGTTACTCAGCCAGGATCTTCTCAACGCTCTCCAACAGCTCCTGCGGACCGAAAGGTTTCGTGATGTAGTCGTCCACTTTGGCGATGTGAAGGCCCAGGACCTTGTCGATGGATTGTGCCTTGGCCGTCACCACCACAACAGGAATATCCCGCAACGCTGGATCCGCCTTCATCTGCTGATAGACCTCCCAGCCGTCCATATCCGGCATCATGAGATCGAGCAGCACGAGGTCAGGGTCCTCGCGACGGACGGTTTCCAAGCCTTCGACGCCACCATTCGCGCCAATCACATTGAAACCCTTCCGGCCAAGAATCAGCCGGACCAAGTCAATCATTTCCGGTTCGTCTTCAATGCAGACAACCCGTTTCGAGTTGTTATCCATCGGGTGGCCCTCTCCAGCAAAAACTGCCCTAGTCTACCATAGCTGTGGTTGACCGCAATTCATCCGATGGTCCTATACCGAATCTTCCCTATTGGAACCCAAAAGTCCCAGGATGTTCGACTGGCTGGAGGCCAATCGAAAGATCTCGGCGATATCTTGCTGCGTGATCAAGCCGAGGAATTCGCCGTTCTGCACCACCGGGATCGCCTCCAAATCGCTCTGGGCCAACTCCTGTTGAACACTGAACAGGCCGTCATCTGGGCGAACAGTTTTAAAGTCGGTGACCATTGCATCTCGGATCAAGGTCTGAGGACCTTGGGACTGAAGCTTGTCCACAAGCTTCTGCTGGGTGAGGATACCCACAAGTTGATCCCCATCACACACCGGGAAATTCGCCTGGAAGGAGCGCAGCGTCAGGTCGATGGCTTGTTGCAGCGTGTCCTCCGGGGAAAGGGATTTTGCCTGGCGGGTGTAAGCCTGCCGCACCTTAAAATCGCCCAGGATGATGCGCAGTCTGGTGGTCTGGCCTTCCTGGGAAGCCCCAATATAGATGAAGATGGCGATGAGGATCAGAAAGAAGCCGCCGCCCAGAAAACCCCACAACCCCATGAGCCATGCCAAACCCTGCCCGATAGTGACCGCGATCGAAGTGGCTTGCCCATATTCCAGACGGGAGGCCAGCAGCGCCCGCAACACACGCCCGCCGTCCATCGGGAAAGCCGGCAGCAGGTTGAAAACGCCCAGAAAGATATTGGTGGCAAAAACGTAGCTGAAAACAGGTGCCAACTCCAACGATCCCATCCCGCGAAGGCTTTGCATAATTTGTTCGGGGGAAAGCCGAATGGAAAACACCAGCGCAACAGCGGTGAGCAGGATCGCCAGCACGAAATTGACGGCGGGTCCCGCAATGGCCACCAGAAATTCCTGACTCGGCTTATCCGGCATCCGACCCATCTGTGCCACGCCGCCGATGGGAAGCAGCACGATTTGTGTGATGGGTACGTCAAACTCCAGCGCCATAAAGCTGTGACCCAGCTCATGCAGGATCACGATCCCGAAGAGCAGAAGCGTCACAATGACCCCAAAGAGCGCCCCACTCCAGCCTTTATCCGAAACAAGACCAAATTGAAAGCCGGCCCAAATCAATATCAACGGGAAGGTGACGTGAACCTTGATATCAATCCCACGAACAGAGAATAGTCGGACAGAGCTATCCATGATCCCTCCTGCTGAGTTTCTATAAAAAGTATAAGCTCTTATCGCCTCATTTTTCGTGAACTGCCCGACTTTCGTATAACAGGTGCTGGAAGAACTACGTTTTCCGCACACCGATGAAGGCGCCAGAGTTGGAGTATGGAGGCGGAAAGGATCCAGTCCGAAGAACCACTCCTTGCGCTAGCTCCTCCGGATAAACTATGAAAGAGCGTGAAGGGTTGCAGCGAGGCACAGGCCGTACTCCGGCTCGAATATTGCCGGGCCAGGTTTTATTTCGGAGCCGGCGGCGGAGAGAAGACACACATCCAGTCAAGTCCCGCCAGCGGCGATAATTAGCCTTTTAATAAGGAAAAGGAGCCGCGCGGACGGCTCCCTCGCTTGATCGCTCAGGTACACCCGGCAGGACTCGAACCTGCAACCAATGGATTAAGAGTCCACTGCTCTTCCAATTGAGCTACGGGTGCAATTTGAGGCTTGTTTTCAGCCTAAGATATTGTACCGCGGACCCGATCCTTGTCAACGAAAACGACGAATTCAACCCTACCCAGCGAGCCAAATCTTGAGCCATTAGCCGAATTCGAACCGGGCCAGCACGCGCTTTCCAATGCCGAGCTTGTCGCCGCTGCTGAGCGCCACATCTTGCTTGGGCTCGATTGATTCTCCGTTCAGCGTCGTCCCATTGGTACTGTCATTATCCCGCAGATAGAAGGTGCCGTTCCGGTACTCAATTTGCGCGTGGGACCGGGAAACACCGGAATACACAAAATCAAGCGTGTTCCCACTGCGCCCAATGGTGAATGGGTTTTGATTGATTCGGTAGCTCCGCCCATCGTATTCGCCATCGGGTGACCGTTCGACATGCAGGTGAGCTGGCGGCAAACCGGGTTTGCCTGGCTCCTGGCCGGCCGGCGGTTGCGCGGCGACGCCGGGCGGTGGTGCCTGGGCGCCCGCCTGATGCATCTCTGGATTTGGAGGCGCAGAGGGAGCCTGCGCTTGCGGCTGGGCCGAGCCACCAGCTCTATCCTCGGCCGATTTCTTCAGCTTCTGACGGCTCCGCTCCAGCGCCTCCGCCGACCACGGATCCTGACCGGAGTCCCCGCTGGATCCGGTGCTCTCGAGCAGCACACCTTCTGACTTGCCCTTATCCCGATCCAGGATCACGACCTTGAAGAGCACACCCATCGAAACCAATGCGATCAGCATCAGGCAGCCGATGAAAGGCAGACTCGCCCGCACCGCCCGGCCAATTCGGCTCAATAGCCCGACCTGATAGATAGCCTGGCTATAGCTCGCTTCGGCCAGCACGGTTCCTTCGGCGTCCACGGCCGTGATCACCACGTTGTATTCGCCGTTCCCCACCTCGCCAAGCGGGATCTCAATAGATGCCGCCGGCTCGACTTCCCGGCGGGTGCCGGGCACCACCGTGTTGTCCTCGGCATCGTTCAACCACACCTGGTAGTGATCCAGCGCGTCGAGATTCCTGCTGTTGAGATTTATCTGAAAGGCCGGCTGCTCCTCATTGAGTTCTACCGAGAGAATTTGGAGCTCACCCTCGGCGATGTTCGGCGAATAAGTGAACTGATAAATAGTTTCGAATAATACCGTGCCGTCGGCGGAGCGACCGCGCGTAAGGACACGGTATTCCGTCCCGTCCTCAAAGTTGCTCGCCGCCAACCGGACTTGATCATCGAGAGGTTTGGAAATGGGGGATTGGGGAGCGTTGTTGTCGATATCGATAATCTGGATCTCAAGATCCTCGATCCGATCCCGCCGGATGAGCGAGAGATTGAGGTTCACATCACCATTTCCAGCGTAATCGATGCTTTCAACCCGCGCGCTCGGCGGTGCTTCATAGCCCCGGGATGATTGGAAGGTGATGGGGTTTGATTCCACCCGAGTCCCATCCTCGAGGATTACCTCGAGCTGGGCTGTGTTCTGACCCTCCTGCGGATACACTTCGGCTTGAGCCAACCACTGATGGCTCATCGAGGTGATGATCTTCTGGAACAGCAGCGAGAGACTGCCGCTCCCACCGCTTTCCGCGAAACCACCTGTGGTGGTGGCCAGCTCACGCAAGCGCGCTTCATCCGACGCCGTCATGCCCTGGGTTGTCAGCGCGATGGTGTGAATGGGAACAGGTGCATCCTGGCGCGAAGCTGCGGAGATCACCTCGTTGTAAGTGTGTTGACTGCAAGGCCGCCCGGCGCCATCATCGTCCTTGCCGTCCGTAAACAACACGATGGCCCGGCGGCCCCTCGGCGCGCTCTCCAATAATTCGAGGCCGCGAAATGTCGCATCATACAGGCAGGTTCCGCTGTTCTGAACGACAAATACTCGCTGGAGCTGGTCGGCGACGGTGCTTTTATCGTCCGTGAAGTCCTGAAGCACTGTGACTTGATTATTGAACTGGATGACCGAAAAGAAGGCTTCCTCCGGGGCGCTCTCGACCGCTTGGATCGCAGCTTCCTTCATCGAGCCAACCACGTTAATCATGGAACCACTGGCATCCAGCACCAACACCACGTAGGCATCGGATGTGGGCTTGCCGACGGAGGCGTCATGGGTGACTTCGTCGTTGAGAGTCACCGTCGCCCTGGAAACTTCCGCATCCTGAATCACTTGCCCTGAGGCGTCGATCATCGTATAGTAAAGACCTAGTGAAACGGAATCGCTCTCTTCAATCACCTCCGGGTAATTGATGAGAGCTCTCGTGGTTCCTTGGGCGAAGGTGACTCCACCGGTAAGCAGCGTTGCGAAAAACGCGACGAGGCCAACAAGGGCAAGGATGTAGGCTCCGAGCCGCCATGCTTGTCTCTCACTCGGCCGCGAATTAAACATCACAATTCTTCAATCTCCCAGTCTGCGGCTGTCACAAATCTGCATAGCTGTTCGTTATAGCGTTGAACGGCTATGTCAAGCTGATTTTGACGTACATAGTATAAAGGCAAGTTCGTTATAGCGCATGATGCTCAACGTACGCTTCAACGTTAGGAGAAGGACCTATGAGCGAACGAGAAGCCCCCTCGCCTGATAAAGGCAGTGAATCACAGGAAAAGGACGTGACCCGGGGGGCTGGAGCTGAAGAGGGCGCCTTTGGCGGCGGCCGGTCCCGATCCGGCGGCGGAGGGGGCGGTGGCGGAAGCGCCGGGGGTGGCGGCTCCACGTCCGGTGAATCTGGCGGAGGCGACGGTGGGTCTGAGTCAGGCGGAGGCGCCGGAGATGGCACAGGAGAAACCAGCGGCGCAGGGGGCGCCGGCGGAACGAGTGGAACAGGGAGTGGAGGAGGTGATGGCTCAGGATCAGGAGCAACAGGAACGGGCCAAGTTGGAACCATTGGAAGCATAGGAGGATCAGGAATGACCGTCGAAGATATCACGATGCAGGTCGATTACGATGGCCTGGATGGCATTGTCAGCCAACTGAACGAGATGAATGACCAGGCCATCGAGATGCGCGACCTACTGCAGCGCCATACCGATGAGCTTGAAGGGGGAAAGTGGAAAGGTAAGGGTTTCGACGCTTACCGGAAAGAATACGACGAATTGATCCGCCCTGCTCTTGACCGGTTGGTAGAAGGCACAGAAGAGGCCGCCAACACCGTCAAGAAGATGAAGGGCGAGACTCAGACCCTCGAGGAGGAGATCAAGTCGGCCTGGGACGAGATGATCAACCAGATCCCGGGCGCTTAATCCTCCGGAGCGAAAACGAAACTATTTTGGATCGAAAAGCCAGAGAAGAAGGAGATACATCATGGTTGATGTACAGATGGATTTTGAAGCCGTCGAAGGTGCGGCCGGCGCGTACGACCACAGCGCTGAAATCCTTGAAGATATGATGTCGCGCTCGAGCAAAATCGCCGCCAGTCTGCGAGATGGCGCGATGAAGGGGAAGGCGGGCGAGGAGCTCGCCAACTCATTCGACAGCCGTCTCAACGCTTCACTGCGCCGTATGCAGGAGAAGTTCACGGAGATGGAGGATGACCTACGCAAAGCCGTAGAGGCGACAAGAGAAGCGCTCGAACAATCTGGCAGCCGCTACGCACAGTAGTCACTGGGAGGAGTTAACTCATGTTTAAATTCTTCGGAAAAGCCATTGGCAACGCGGCAAGCCAAATCCTTAAGCAGGCAAATACGCTTGAGGAGCAGGTCATGTCGCCCGTCAATAATTTCGTCAAACAGCTCCAAGGGAACATTTGGACCGGCTCTGACGCGGACAAGTTCGCCGAGGAGATCGAGCGGGATCTGATGCCGAAAGTCCAAAATGTCATCGCAGCCATTGCCGGCGTTCAATCGCCCTTCGGCAAGATGTCCAACGCCGTCAGCTCAAAAGACAAGAATATGATGAGCATGGCTCAAAACCTTGGAGACGTGTTCGACAGCATTTTCTAGTGTGATCGGGTTCAAGAACTCGAACATTACGAAGAAGGAGATTGAATTCCATGGCTAATGGCCTTGAAACCACAATGGACTATGAGGCGGTTGAGAACGTCGCCAAAGGCTTCGACACCGCAGCAGACGTCTGCAAAGCAGTTGAAACGGCGCTCCAGGCGGCCATCGCCGCCATCAGCGCCTCGCTCATCGGCAACATTGTCGCCGCACCACAGAAGCGCTGGCTGCAAGGAATCCGAAAAGCCGTCAGCGAGCTGCGGGCGGAGCTACGAGAGCTCTCCGGCGACCTGCGCGTCTCCATCAAGGAGCACCAGCAGGCAGAAGAGGAAGCCGCCAGCAGGTTTGCCGGCTGAACCCAGTTAAACACATCAATGCAATCAACGAAGGGACGGAAGGCACCCGGCCGGGTGCCTTCGTCTCTTCATGAGCAACCAAGTCAAGGGCACATTCACCTCCATGACCGGCAATAGAGGAAATCCGGCAGGCAGGCGAAAAAACTGCATTCACTTTGGGATGATCTAAGTCTAAGGGCTCATTACGATGAGGTTCATTTACAAGGCCAGGAAGCTCAAATCAGCGGCAAAGCTAATACTTGACCAGGCAGCGATACTCGAGGAGGAAGTTCACGCTCCAACACGGGATTCCATTGAACAACTGCAGCGTGGGATTTGGACCGGCCAGGATGCACAGCGGTTTGCTGAACGTATCGAGAAACGCCTGCTGCCGCAAATTCGGCAGCTTATCACCGCTCTCCACGCTTTCCAGCCGACCATGGAGAAAATGGAAAGGTCTGTGATGAAGGCGGATCTCGCGCTTACGAAAGAGATCATGCAGATCAATCAAAGATTCAGCCTCGATTATCTGGGGTTACAGCAGAAGATGCAGCAAGAGAACCGCGAGTTCAATATGCTCTCAAACGTTATGAAGTCCAAACACGATTCGGCGAAAGATGCCATCAACAATATCCGCTGATGAATTGACAAGTATCTAGATAGAATACGCCCTCCTCACAAAGCGAGCGGAGGGTGCATATCAAGCTGTGAATAAGGTCTGGGCAACGAAGCCGCGGTCAGGTGAAAAGAGCCAGCAGCAGAATCATCAAGGAGAAGGCAAAGGAAGCCGCGGTAAGGCCGATATAAACACGCCGCCGCGTGGATGTTTCCTTCTTCTCCGGGGGAACCCGGCCAAACTGGGAGCGCAGATCGCGGCCGATCTCAACCACCCCGGTGTAGCGCTCAGCCGGCCTGCGGGCGATGGCTCGCTCCACGCTTGCTTTGATGGCCTCCGGCAGATCGGGGCGCGTCATCGGTTTAGGCCGATGGGTCCGAACAGCCTCACGCACCTCGCTGTCACGGCGGTTCTTGGAACTGTGAACCGGAATTCCCTTCAGCATTTCATACAGAAGGATCCCCAGAC
>JBKHKF010000103.1:0-8069 GCA_046537745.1 Anaerolineales bacterium
GCCAGCGGCAGGCCGTCCAGCCGGCGGCAAATCTCGATCACCGCGGCTGCGTTCTCCTCCGTCACCTCAAAGCTTGGCTGTACGGATCGCGCCTGCTGACGGAAGAGGGCAATAGACTCGTAGTTCACAGCCTCGGTTGATTCCCCCTCGATCTCGGGAGGTAGTTCCAGCGGTGAGACGGGATACTCATGTTCGGCGCGCAGCTGGAGCGGCACGCGGCTTGTTACCAGGAAGGTTGTTTTCGGTGCAGCGGACATCAGCTCGGCGATAGACGGCGCCGCGTCTGCAACCTGCTCAAAGTTGTCAAAAATCAGCAGTGCCCGTCGGTCCGCTAGGTAATCCTTCAGCTTTTCCAGCGGCGGCTGGTCGCCGCCCTCTCGAATTCCCATGGTGTGGGCAGCAGTGGAGATCACCAGGGAATGATCCCGCAGCCCGGATAGATCGATAAAATGCACGCCGTGGGTGAATTGATCCGACGACTGTCGGGCTGTGGCCAGCGCCAAGCGAGTCTTGCCGGTGCCGCCGGGCCCGGTCAGCACCACCAGGCGCACCTCCGGCCGGCGCAGCAGCTCGGCTACCTCTTCCATCTCCTTCTCGCGACCGATGAAATTGGTGGCCGGCGCAGGCAAATTGGAGCGCTGGGTCGAAGGTGATTCGAGGATGGTTTCCATTGATCCAGTGGCACTGTCATCGATCGTGAGCTGACCGGCTTCCGATGGCAATGGCAGATCAAATAGCAAGAGGAACCGCTTGAGGTTGGCGGCAGCGTAGATCAGCGCGGCCAGCCGTGCCTGATCTGTGAGGGCGTCTTTGTGGCTGTAGGCCAGGCCAGCCGCTGCGCCGGCCAGCCAATACTGGCCCCATAGATCGTCGTGCAGGCTTGGGTGTTCCCGCTCGACCCATTCGGCGAAGGCGCCTCGACCGGCTGCCACTGCCGCCTCCACGCCGGCCATCTCGATGGGGATGTGGTCAGCAGCCGAAGGTTCCTGCCCATAAGTGAGGATGAAATCGATGACGGGATCCAATGCGCCGGCGGCGAGTTGGTGGATTAAATAAGACATCTCCAGGTAGCGTTGATCGAAGAGCAGCGGCATGTCCTTCTTGAACAGCGCAAAATCAATCAAGAACAGGCCGGCCAGTTCATCACTTTGAGGCCGGAACTTGGCCAGGATGTTGTTGGTGTTCAGGTCACGGTGCAGCATGCCCCGGGCCGCGTCCAGCGGTCTGGCTGATTCCCAGGGGCTGGTCTGGCGCCCATAAAAGAGCGGGTTGGGCAGCAGCTGGCCCCGGATCAGGAAGCCGGGTCCTTCAGGTGGGAACTGGCACTCTTGCTTTAAAAAGCGTTCTACGTTTTGAGCGGGGTTGAGGCGGAAGCCTAGCCAGTCCTGCAGCAATGCTTGAGGGTGGGGAGTTGTCTCGAACGTCATCTCCAAGTTCCACTCCTCCAGCAGAATTCGATTGGCGACGGCAAACAGCCTCGCCAACCGCCGCTGCTGACGGTAGCTCAGGAGGGTCCGGAAGCTCCGCAGCGACTGTCCGGCGATGGTGTAGAAGATGGCCAGCGTATCGCCCGCGGAAACGCGGTCGAAAGCCAATTGAGGCACGCGTGATTGGACAAATTCAGGGGGCGAGTTCTGCAACACGGCGCTGTGCCGGTTGATTTCATCGGAGTTCGCCTTTGGATTTACGCGGTCGAGTTTGAGGATCAGATGTTGAAGTTCGTCGGAATCCACGCTGGCAACACGAACAAGATAGAGGCGCGCGCCCGACCAACCGCCGCTCAGCGCCTGGAGCGGGGTGATGGCGATGCCATACTTCTCCTGCGCCAGCTGGATAACCTCGCGATATTCCTGCGGCAGCGCTTGAAAATCGGGCAATGCTTCGGACATCAGGCTTGGTCCATGGTGGAGGTTTCTCCCAAAGCTATTCTGCACTGGCGAAGGGAGAAAGGCAAGGTGAATCCCAATTAATCTGTCGAGGGCTCGGCATCAAAATCAGGACACCAGCCGCCAGAGCTTATGCTTGGCAAATTCATGGATGTTGCCCATCAACAGGAGAATCTTTCATAGTTGTGGCCAGGAAAGGGGGCATTAGGCCTTTTGGCAAGCTCACCATGACAACGACCTGGAAATGGGGACTAGCCAATTCTGCAATTACCTGATACTATCTAAGCCAGTAGGTTGCAAGCACGTCACGTCTGTTAATCAAGACCTTTCGCCCGCGCTGCAATTCGGCGGGCGATATTCATTGAACCTGACTGACGGGAACTAGCAAGCGCCTCAAATCTAGCAAATGCCTTAGGAGGCAATAGAATGGCTGAACGAGAAACAGGTACCGTCAAGTGGTTCAATGGAAGCAAGGGTTATGGCTTCATCGAGCGTGAAGAGGGCGAGGATGTCTTTGTGCATTACTCCGCCATTCAGGCTGAAGGCTATAAGAACCTTGATGAGGGCCAGAAGGTGGAATTCGAGGTCGAGCAGGGCCAAAAGGGTCCGCAGGCCGTTCGCGTTACCATCGCCTGACCTTCGATACACTTGAAATTAAGCGCCCCTGAGAAATCAGGGGCGCTTTTATTTCCCGCAGGGAGGTTGCCCGCGCACTTTCCAAGGCTCCCTGGCACTGAGCCTTTCGACTAGCTCAGGACAAGCCTGTCGAAGTGCGCTTGGGTGAGCAACTTTCTTTTATGAAACGCCGCTCATCCTTCGACCGGCTCAAGAAAAGCAGTCTGCGGTTAGTTCTCCGCGGCTTTAGGGGCGATCTCCAAAACTGCCTTCATTCGCCGATGACTTCGATCTCCTTCCAGGCCACCCACGACGGGCTTTGGGTCGTCACCACCCGGATGATCTGGATCTCCTCCAGCGGTGAATCGGGGCGAAAGATCAGCACCTGGTTGTCTTCCGTTTCTCCCTGGAAGGTGTGGACCTGCTGGAGCGATCCTTCTTGGCCGGCCACATGCAGCTGATGCGTGGTTTGGCCGGCCGGTGTCTGCGCCACCCGCAGCCGGATCTCCTCGATGGTGTGCGTCTCGCCCAAATCCAGCTGGATCCACTGCGGCGGGCCGGCGCCCGCGCCCCATTGGGCCGCCGCGCTGCCGTCAACGGCCAGTTGAGGGTCTTCGCCTGCCAAGAAATTGGAGGCTCGCACCGCAGCGCCTGGCGCCAGGTTGCGCTCGATGAACTCGAATTCGGTTGTCTCACAGGGATCAGGCCGGAGCGCCGGCGCCAGGGCCCGACCGATTTGCCCCTGATCGCTTTTGCCGCTGTAGAAATCCTCGAACTCGAACATGTCCCAGGTCCAAAGGATCCAGCCGTCAAACCCATACTGGCAGGATTCCGCCTGCCAATTCATCAGGATCGTAGCGGCCGAATCGACGGAGCCGACGCTGGCCGTGCTCACCCCGAATTCACCCATGACGATGGGCTTCGCTTGTTCACCCTCCATGCCGAAGTTCTCGACGTACTCGGCCAAATTAAGTTCGGAAGCTGGATAAGCGTGCAGGTCCACAAAATCCAGCTCCGACCGGTGGATCGCCGGGGCGGTGTTGATGTAGCGGGGATCATCTCCCCGCGCCGGATTTGGCTCTTTCGGCCAGAAGAAACCCGAGGAAACGAGGGCGGTCGGATCCAATTCTCGAATGGCGGTTCGCATTTCATTAAGCCAATAAACCATCGTCTCATCGGCCAAGCGACGCTTCTCCGCAGGATCGCCCATGTCGTATGTCTCCCCGTTCAGCGCCTCGACTACACCCTCTTCGAAAGAAAGGGGAGGGAAGTCGGTGTCAAAATACAGCTCGTTGCGGAGCTGGTAGGACAGGATCAGGTCGGTGGGCGCTCCACGATCGAGCAGCGCCTGGATGAAATCCTGGAAGAACAGCTTGTTGGCTGCCAGGCCGGCTTCGGTCATAAAGTTCACATTCATCATGGCGAACTGATCGCAGCACTGCTGATTCAGCCTGCGGCCGTAGCGCCCTCCGGGTATCCAATCGATTGTCAGGATCACGAACAACTCGTGCTCCTGGGCGATACTCAAGAAGTCGGCCACGTTGTCGAGGTACTCCGGGCTGAGCCCTTCACCCTGGCCGATGGTGTTCTGGCTGAGAAAGACCCGCACCGTGTTGTATTCCAGTTCGGCCATCTCGGCGAAGGCGGTCTCGATCTCCTTGGGGGTGTACAAACCGGGATCGAAGACTGAATGGTACATCTGTGTCTCACCCGAGTCGAGCCGCTGTGGGTCGAGCCGGACGTAATTATTGCCGCGGGGAACAAACACCTCGCCGGTGCGCCGGTCGAAGAACTCGCCGACGCCATCAACCGTGCGGACGCCGATGGGGTGCTCCGGCGGGTCGGTTTCGACTGTGGCCGCAGCGGTGGCTTCGACGGCAGCCGCCGCCGTCGGAGCGGAGGTGGCGGGTTCATTGGAGGGCTCCCTGACCTGAACCGGATCGTCGGCGGTCAGGGCACAGCTCGCCAGCAAGCCGCCGAGCAACAGCAAATACATAGATTCAAGCAATCGTTTCGTCGTCATTCCTTCTCCTCAGCGCCAGCGTGGATCAGCCGGCGTTCCATTCGAAATACGTGGGCCTTATGCGAGACCGCTCGCTGTTCTGGACGTTGGATTGCACGTCAGGTTGGTGTTCGATGGCACCGATTGGTCGGTCGCGAGCTTCGGGGAAGACTCGGGGAGGTGGTGCCTCTCATCTTACAGACCAGCTGGTGCGGCGGTGAGCTGTCTCCATGGCTTTTCTAGCATACCGAACCTTCCCGATTCGACCAAGTCATGGCCGGCAGTTTGTGCTTGTTTTGCATGTGGGAGCTTGAAGCGGCTGTTGAATTCTCGTCGACTGGCTTCCAGGCCAGCTTCCATCCAACCCCAATCGGATATTATCGGCTGCGCGGGCCAATCACTTCCTCCCTTGATCCATTAACTCTGGACTCTTAACTCTGGACTCTGAACTGGACTCTGTACTGAACTCTCCCCGGGGAACAAACTCCCGCTAATCCACGTCTATAGATTGGACAGCCTAAAGCTCGAGAGGAGCCAATGATGTCCCGCCAGACGCTTTTCAATCTTGCAGTGATCTTCTCACTCTTGATGGCCAGCTTCAGCATAGCTGCGCCGGCGGCGGCTGCACCGCCGCAAAATCACAGCGATGATGACCCGCCGAGGCAGCGCGGTCCCGAGGACGAGTACATCCGGGCCATCCAGCGCACGGCCAACATGGTGTCGGACGGGGAGGCGGTCCGCCTTGTCAATCACTACGGCCTGGACCTGATCAACGTCGCCTGGGAGGACACCGGCCGCTACTACAACTCCTCCGTCGGGCCCAACATCTCCGACGTCACGATCCAGGTGCAGTACGAGGACCCGGCAAGCAACGGCTATCAGCTGGCGCTGATGCCGGTGATCCGCTTCCCCAACTTCACGGACAAGACGGCCGATATCCCGATGGACGAGTTCTACCTGCTGGTGGGCAACGAAGATGGGCAGCCGCTGGAGCGGGTGTCGCTGCGCGAATACCTCGGCAACTTCCGGCAGTATCTGCATGATCCCCAGTCCTGGGATGGTCGCCGAAGCTCGCTGCTGGCACCCAGAGATAGCCACGTGCTGGTCAGCGCCCAGGCCGCCTTCCTGCCCATCCCGGAGCAGGGCGAAGCTACCTTCAACCCGGTGATCTTTAACTACCAGTCCCACCAGGGTGACCCGGCCATTCTGACCATTGTGGCCACCCGCGAAGGCACCAGCGCTACCATCATCGACAACGTGCGCGATGCCTTCCCCGCCGGGTTCTCTTGGGGCCAACGTTTGTTCTTCAATCAGAACGGCGAGCGGGCCAGCCTGACCGGCCAGCGGGCCAGCGAGTTCGGCGGGGGGATCGGGCCTGGTGGTCGAAGCGATGGCTCCGGCGCGACCCAGCAGCAGGGGCTCAACATGGTGATGATCATCCAGGTGCCGCTCAAGCAGAAGAACCCGATGACCTTCGGGCTGATGGAGGAAGCGGAGGGCGATGCTTACTCACCTTCCTCCGAAGCGCAGCGCAGCGATGTGGAGAACGCAGTCATCGGCCATGGCGAGGTGGAGGGACCCTTCACCGAGATCGATGACCTGGCCATCGAACGAGATCCGGATTTCCCGGTGCGGGTGACGGTGCAGTTTTACAAGGCCACCAGCAACGGGATCGTCAGCGAAGCTGATGTGGCCGCCATCGCCGACCAGATCGAAAAAGTTTACGATCAGGCCGAATATGTCGGCAGCCTGGTGGTCGATGGTCCTTCTGATCGACCCACCGAATACGATGGACCCAAGCTGGAGCCGGCCGATTGGTGGGATCAGTTCTGGAACCGCTTCGAGGACAACGTCGGCATGAGCCGCGATGGCGCCAGGAAACTCTGGCAAAAGCTGGGGATAGTGGCGTGGCGCTGGGGTGAGAAGGTGCGATAAGAGTTTTGAGCTGATTTTTTAGTTCACAGTTTGGGGCGGCCGTCAAGCCGCCCCTAAGTTTTTCCGGCGGCGAGTCCGCTTTTGCAGTGCAGCAGCTAATGGAGTCGTGCTAGAAGCCGGTCCCGGACGCTGCGCAGCGCGATGGCCGCCATCCGGCGATTGTCCAGCACACCCCGGGCTTTGGCCAGCCGAATGTATTTCTCCGTGCCGGTCTTCGGTGGCCGCCGGCCTGAGTCTACGGATTTACGCTTCAGTGACAAAGCGCTGCTGGGGCATTCGGTAACACAAAGACCGCAGCCGATGCAGCGGTTTTTGTCCACCTGGACAACACCTTCATCGAGGAAAAGCGCCTCCATTTGACATCGCTCGAAGCATAGTTCACAGCCGCTGCATAAAGCTGGCTTGCTTACGGCAACGAAGCTTGTGGTCACGATCTCGCCCGGATTGGGGTGGCGCTTCAAATTGGTCAGAAGTTCACAACAGCAGCCACAACAGCAGCATATGAAGCCGGCCTGTTGGGCGGCGTCTGGTTGGAGCACCAGGCCGCTTTCTTGAGCGAGCGCAAGTACATCGAGCGCTTGCTGCTGAGAAATGTAGCGGGCCAGGCCATTGCGCACGTAGAAATCGGCGCCTGAGCCAAAGCCCAGACAGGTCTCCTCCGGCTTGCTGCATGGTTCACCGAGCAGGCCTTTCTCCTGCCGACAGATGCAGGTCGCCAGGCTGAACCGATCCTGGGCCAACACCAGTTCCTCGGCGCGCTCGTAATCCATCACGGCCAGGTCAAGCTCGATGCTTTCTTGGACGGGGATCGTCCGCAGTTGGGGCGCCTTTCGCCAGATTTCAGGATCCAGGAGGTTAGGGAAATATTGCTTGAAGTAGCCTGCGATTTGTTCGTCCATCTTGTGCAGTTGGAACTCGAAAATGCCGACGGCGAAATGGGCGGCCATGTAGCGTGGCTCTCCGTCGAGATCGTTGTGGGCAAACAGCAGCCCTTTCCGTTCCATTTGCTCCAACAGCAATTTGACCTCGGCCAGCGGCTTGTCAGCTCGATGGGCGATCACGCGCGCGTTCTCAGCGATCAATTCCAGGTGAAGAGCGATTTCGGCTTCTTCCGGTGTGAACAGGCGCTGTAAAATCCTGAGTTCGAGGCCGTCTTCGGTGGCTGGGTAGCCCCCGGGAAGCTGGTCCAGGAAGCGGGCCAATTGCGTGTAGACATCGGAACTCATGGGCGCCCATCCTTGTATGGGAGATTGATGTAATGTCAGCGTATTTTGAAGTTTGAGTTGAGTCAATTGGGATCGTGGGAGTTCGGCGTTTACGGAGGGGAAAAATTCGATTTTGCGCTCCGGTATTGGCCGTTCTTTTCTGGAAACTCCTTTCTACTTTGAATTAGCTTCAGGATATGCCATTCGACAGGTATGGCCGGGTTTATTTCGAATTATGGATTCCAGGCCATTTTCTGGATTTTCACATAGATAAAAGTGCCAGTCTGGGGACTTGCCTGGTTCATCGATCTTTTTCGCTTGAGATTCACCAATCGAACACTCTCAAACTGGGTCATTCTCCATGGCTTTTGACGGGCTCAGAACGGGCTCCCCAATATCGGCGATTATTCCTGCAACGTCCTGATG
>JBKHKF010000104.1:0-8025 GCA_046537745.1 Anaerolineales bacterium
GGATTCCTCCAGGGAGCTAATAGCCCGCTTTTGATCCTGGAAGCGTTCTGACAGGTCATCAACACTCTTGACGATGCCATCCAATTCTCGGCTGAGTCGGATTTCCTCCTGCTTGCGATTCTCAACTGCTTCCTCAATCGGTCGGAGCGCCTGGATCTGTTCGTGCATCTCGGCGATACGGCCAGATACAGATTCCTGATCGGCTTTTCGAAGCCCCTCTAGCTGCTCATCTCGTTCTTCCCGCAGCTCACTCTGGTTGCGCAGCAGTCTTGAAACTTCCTGCCGATGCTTGTGCAGGGTGGTATCAAACTCCTCGATTCTCGAGGCCAGCGTACTGAGGCGCGATAGATCGGCGGAAACATCCTTGGTCTGCTCACGCTGAGAGGCAATCTGACTTTCGAGCTCGCTTACCCTCTGTTCCAACCCCTCAAGGATGCTCAAATCCCTTCGGCGCTGTTCGTCAAGCCAGCTGACTTTTTGTTCGAGATTTTCAGCTTCCATTTTTTTCCCTGCCTCCGTTGGCCACCAGTATAGCAGGCCAATCAGCAACTATCGAATTAGATTGTCGAGACCGGCAAGTGCTTGGGAAATCCATGGGAAGAGCAGTTGAGGGAAAATACCGATCGAGATACACAGGCCAATGCCGGCCCGGATGAGGTGCTTTTCCAATGGGAGGAGTTCGGCCGTTATTGGTGCTTCCTCAGGTTCCGACAACAGGATCCAAATCCATCTGGCGGCGGTGGCGGCGGCGAGCGCAATGCCGAGGATCAGGATCACCGCCGCCGCAAAATAGTCCCCGCCAACCAATTGGATTCCACCCCACCTGGCCGGGAATCCCGCTGTTAGCGGCAGCCCCCCCAACGAAATCAGCCCAACTACCGCCGCAGCCGAGGGAAGCGGATTGGAATAAGCAGATCCCGCTATCACGTTGCCCCGATCGATGACCCTTTCAAGCACCGTAATCCCCACCCCCCAGACGCCCACGCTGATTATCCGGGCTCCAGCCATCACCAAGGCCAGGGAGTAACCGCCCGCCGGTGAGCCAAGCAGAATCATGGAGGCGCCGAAATCGGCCAACAGCAGATACACCATCGCCCGCGCAAGATCTCTCTGTGCGACCGCCCACAAACCGCCAAGCACGACCATAAACATGCCGGCCGCTCGTAAGCCATCGCGGATGACCATCGAAGATCTCATCCACTCAAACTCATTCATGAAGCGCAGGAGCACGAATAGCCCTGTGCTGTAAAGAAGCACCGGGACAAACGCCACGCTGTATTTTTGCGCGGAGTCTGCGGCCGCCGGCAGCCATAAATGGAAGGGCGGAACGATGAGCAGCACCCCAAATCCAACGGCCAAGAACCGGATGACCCGCTCCACCAACGCAGGCGCCGCCGCGGTCACGCCGCTGGTATCCAACAGCCATCCGGCCATCAAGATAGCCATCATTCCCAATATGTAGAACAGGAGCAGCCTGAGCGCGGCTTGGATGGCGGGCCTACGGGGGTCAACAAGGACAAACACCATGGCTAAGGCAGCGCCGGCTTGAAAGATTGCCGCGTACAGAAATGGCTGGACCATGAGGGATAGCACGATTGCCAGCAGCGAGAAGGTCCCGCCCGAGTAGAAGAAACGGTTGGCTCTTGCCACCCAGCCCCCTCCGAAGAGAAATGCCGCCGCCAGGTAGATGTAGCCTATGGCAGCGCGATTGCTCCCGTCAATGATGAATCGCCTTCCGAGAAATCGAAAGGTTGGCTCCAGCTTGATGCCTGCACCAAAGAGAGACAAGGCCTCGTCCAGAGGCGCCAGCAATGTGATTGCTCCCAGCAGAATAGCCGAAACAGTCGCAAGGTACCAGGAGATCTTCCGCTGATTGTGCAAAGCCATCAGGGTTAAGCCAATCAACCCGTTCATACCTAAAAGAAGAAGCACGGCGTTCACGTGGCGCTCTCCCTGGCAGACTGATCAACCTGCGCCAGAAAACCGACGATGAGCGCTAAGCCCAACTGAACACCCGCAAGCAGCGCGAGCACTGCAAGCGAAGGCTCCACCGCTGCATAAATAACCTCAAATCCTGAAAGACCGGTGATAATTCCCAGGCCAACGCGGAGAGGCTCATCAAAAAATCCAGCGATCATCAGTCCTAACGTCAGCAGCATCGTCGCCCCGATTTCAGCTGTGTGTGATAGAGCGGGGATGTCAAGCCAGGAGGCCCTTCCCAGGCCCCAACCCGCCGTCAACACCAACACAAGCAGGGATGCCCTAAATATCGGCCGATCAATTAGATCCTCGCCCCCTTCCTCTGCCAGCGGCGGCTCAGCGTGAAGGGAAAGCCAAAGAATAGCTACGGTCATCGCGCCGGTGGCCAGCTTGATCAGCGCCAGTGATGAGCCAAGGGATGGCGTTATCAGCAGCACAACGGCGGCATAATGCAATAGCAGCCCTGCAAGCAATGTCACCTTGCGGTTCCCCATCACCATAAGCAGGCCAACCATAACAATTGCGAATGCTCCGAAGCTGGGCAATGTCTGCATCGCCGCCTACCCCGACGGTCCTGTGAGAAACAGGACAAGAATCAGAAGTGCAACATAAACCCAAAGGAGCGCCGCCCTTCCCTCCAGCATTGCCCCCAACCACCTCATAAATCGAGTGATGCCCTCCATGGCCGTCCCAATGGACCTGGAAATCATTGCACCAAATCTGGCGCTCTCGAGCGACATCCTCGAGGCTGTTGAATGCAAAACTTGCCCATGATCGGATTGGAGAAAGAGCCAGCCGCCCCCCGATGTCAGCCCGTCGAGCGCAAAGGCAAGAACTGACGGAGTTCCAGGCCCCGCACCAAGCCGAATACCAGCCATCAGCAGGATGACCAAGGGGAGAAATACGCCTGCAGTGTATGCGTTGCGCACAAAGGACCCTCCGCTCGACCACGAGGCGGACTGGCGGATCACCGATCGCGAAATTCCCAGAGCAACGAGCGAGAGCCCAAGGCCAACGATGGCCCACGCAACCAGGCCTGGCAGCCCCAGTCCATTCCCTTTTGAAAATGCAGTGTAGGCAAAGTGGCCGATTGTCCAGGGAAAGCCAAGTGCTGCCAGCGCGGCGCCTGAAGCCAAGTACCGATGCCATTGCTCATAGATCTCGAGCTGGGAGAGAAGCACGCCCAGCAACACCAGCATCGTCCCAAAGGCTATGGATATAACCCCGCTTTGATTGGCACCGGCCACGCCGGCGACTGACACACCTGCGAGCACCAACACAAAGAAAGGGCGCGATCGTAGAGGATCATGCGAGATGGCCCAGCGGATGCCGCCTATCAGTACGCTCAACCCGCCAAGGATAATCAGGGGCCAACGCAAGCCCCCAGGCACATTCCCAGCCACAAACCGCGATAAAAAGGCAAGACCCATGGCTGGTGGAAGCAAGCGAACCGCCACTCCTAGCTCTCGGAGAGAAGCTGACATCTGAGGCATTGATATGTGAAGAGGCCAGAGTCCAATTCTCAGCAGTACAGCCAGAATCCATGCAAGCTGGCGGATCCAGTCGGCATAAATAGCACCTTCGAAGGGGACAGAAGCCAAGAGAACGAAACCAATGCTGGCCAAATGTGCAAGGTAACGCAAATATGCTCCCCACACAGTGCTAAGTCGCTCAGCCGAGGATAGTAGGATCAGGAAAGCTAAACCATCCGCCAGCGCCCAGGCCATAATTACCGTTTCAGAATTCGCTGCCAGCACTCCCGTCATGGCCAGGCCAGCGTAGGCCAGGATCAAAGCTCTCGTCTCAGGACGGGAAACCTCAGCTCGAGCAGGCTCACAGAGAAATAGACTCACCGGCAATGCGCTTATGGCCAGCGCAAGTGCCCAAGCATTGGCATCAATCCGTAGGAGCAGATTCGCCTGAAACAACTCAGTGGGCTGCCAGCTGGATACGGAAATAGTTGCCGGCAATTGGAACGCCATCGCCGCAATCCCAAGCGTTGGCAACAGCGCAAACCCAACAGAGGCAGCCCAATGCGTGCGAGCTGGGCGAGACCGAAGGAGCCAAAGCAACAGAGCTCCAACAGGCGGCAAAATGGCGATGATCCCGATCAAGCTTTCGTTGCCCTCTTGAAGTGATTGGCTGAAGGTCTAGGATACCATGGGGACAGTTTGAAGGCATCCGCCCGTCAGTTCATGTACAATCCGAGCCACCTAAGACCTATTGCATAGAATTCGGTCCCCGAATGGAGTAATTAGCTACTATGAAAACTCTGGAGGTCGATGGACTGACGCTGACGCTTCGGGACATCCGCCAAGTCGCTCGATCGCTGCGCCAGGTAGCTCTCCACTCAAGTGCGCAGAGGCGGGTTGAGCAATCGGCCGCTCGGCTGCGCGATCTGGCCGCATCTCAGAGGTCCATCTACGGTGTGAACACTGGCTTTGGCATCTTCTCCGAGCGAAAAATCGATCCAGCCCAATCAACTGAGCTTTCCGAGAATCTCATCCTCAGCCACGCGACCGGCGTCGGCCCGCCCTTTCCCAAGGAGGTAGTTCGTGCCGCCATGCTGATTCGTGCCAACACGCTGGCGGCCGGGTATTCGGGCGTGCGCGCCGAAATTGTTGAGACCCTCCTCAGGATGCTGAATGAGGAAATCACGCCATGGGTGCCATCGCAGGGTTCATTGGGTTCATCGGGGGACTTGGCTCCGCTGGCACATATGGTGCTGGTTTTCACCGGCAGAAGCCAATCCGCTTCCGGAGCCAGCGGAAAAGCATGGCATAAGGATGATTTGCTCATCGGTGAGGAAGCCATGCGACGAGCCGGGATCGAATCGGTCTCGCTGGGACCAAAAGAAGGCCTCGCATTGACAAATGGGGCGACATTCACAGCTGCCTTGTTGGCGCTATCACTGTTGGATGCAGCCGAGTTGATGGCGCAAATGGAAATTGCTGCGGCGATGAGCCTGGAAGCCCTGCTTGGCGTGAGCCAGGCTTTCGATCCGAGGCTGCACGCCGCTCGCGGCCATCCCGGTCAGGAGGCTTGTGCCTCCCGCATCCTTGCCATCACCGAAGACAGCAGTCTGCTGGACGCGGGGGAGCAAATTCAAGACGCATACAGCCTGCGCTGCATACCGCAAATTCACGGTCCCGGCGAGGAACTGCTGGATTTCCTCACTGAGATTGCCATCAGGGAGGTGAATGCCGCCACCGATAACCCGCTGTTGTTCGGCGACGAAGTGATTTCGGGCGGCAATTTTCACGGTCAACCGATCGGGTTGGCCGCCGATTATCTAAAGCTCCCGCTGGCCGAGATTGGCGCCTTATCCGAGCGTCGCATATTCCGATTGACTTCATCCCACACCAATCGCGGTTTACCCGCGATGCTGGTGAGCCAGCCCGAGCAATCCGGACTCCAATCAGGGTTGATGATGCTCCAGTACACCGCCGCCTCCCTGGCGCTGGAGAATCAAACATTAGCTGCCGCGGATTCCATCCGCTCGCTTCCAACCTCTGGCGGCCAGGAGGATCTCAATGCCAATTCAACGACAGCGGCCCGAAACCTTCGCACTATTCTCGACAATGTCACCTCCATCTGCGCCATTGAGTTGGTTGCAGCTGCTCAGGCCTTGGATTTGAGATTGAAGGAAGATCGGGATTGGGGCATGGGAGCAGGCACTCGCGCCGCTTATGAGGTTGTGCGCGAGCATGCGCATCATGTAGAACGGGATCGGCCTTTGGATTCGGACATCCAACATGTCGCCGATGCCGTGCAACAAGCAGAACTGCTCACCGCTGTCAAGACAACAGTGCCGGACCTGGAGGGATGGCGTCTCCTGAGTGAATGACGACCAGCAGCCATGTTATACTCGCCGCATGGAACCGCAGCCAGCTACCAGCCATCATCTTCATTCAAAGGCCAACTGCCACCGCTGAGGGCTGAGCTCGTCCGTGTTCCGCATACGCAACCGACGGCGAGGTCTCAACCCCGCCGTTTTTTTATGACACAGACAACAGCACGAGAGGACTCACCTATGTCCACAATCCAGCCGGTTAAGGGCACCAGAGACTTCTTCCCTGAGGAGATGGCTTTCCGCCAATGGCTTTATGGAAAAATCCGAGGCGTCTCCGAGCGCTATGGTTATCAAGAATACGACGCCCCCTTCCTGGAGCCATTGACTTTGTACGCCGCCAAATCCGGCGAGGAGCTTGTAGAAAAGCAATCCTACGTCTTCACGGATCGAAGTGGAGACAGGATCACGCTGCGGCCGGAGCTCACTCCGTCCCTTGCCCGCATGGTTGCACAGCGCGTCCGTGCCATGCCGATGCCCATCCGCTGGTGGTCCTTCGGGCCGTTCTGGCGCTACGAGCAGCCCCAGAAAGGACGTACTCGCGAGTTCTTCCAGTGGAACATCGATTTGCTGGGCATCGATTCCCCTCAGGCCGATGCCGAAATTGCCGCCATCGGCGCCGATTTCTTTCGAAGCCTTGGCCTGGAGCCAGGGCAGATTCAAATCCTTGTCAATAATCGCCGCCTGGTGGAGCGCCAGTTGGTCGAGGCAGGAATCGATCGGGGGCCACAGCAGCAAGTGTTCCGCTTGATCGATCGGCTGGACAAGCTGAGACAGAAGGAATGGGAAGCCTATGCCGCAGAGATCGGATTGGACGAAGAACAAATCAGCGGCCTTAGGGCAATGATCTCCAATGAGAGTGGCTGGCAGAACTCCGACGAACTGGTCGAATTCTTTGACGCAGGAAAGTCCATGGGGTTCGGCGAATACGTTCGCTACGACCCATCCATCATTCGCGGCCTGGACTACTACACCGGTACTGTCTTCGAAGCGCGTGACACCGCGGGCGAGCATCGCGCCATTTTGGGAGGCGGCCGATACGACAACCTGGTCGCTGATGTGGGCGGAGATCCAGTCCCGGGTGTTGGTTTCGCAATGGGCGATATCGTAATCCAATTGGTGCTGGAGCAGGAAGAGGAGATGCCGGAGCTGCGCTCGAGCCCTGCCGATCTATTGATGACAAATTTCGATAAAGCCCTGGAGACTGAAAGCCTGGAGCTCGTCGGCAGGATGCGCGGAGAGGGGTTCAGGGTGGAATGGTATCCCGAAGCTGGCCGCCTCGGCAAACAATTTCGCTATGCCGATCGCTACGGTATACCTTTCGTTGCCATACTCGGGCCTGAGGAAGAAAAAGCTGGTTCCGTGACCATCAAAAATATGGCCTCTGGCGATCAGGAGACCATGCCGCAGGATCAACTATCCACCTACCTCGTGGAGGCGCTGCGCAGTAGTAGCTGAAAATCCAGTTTGCGCAAGAAGCGAATACGAGTTCCGTGTTACAATGCGACCGTGTTCATGGTCGGAGTAGCTCAATGGGCAGAGCGCTCGCCTGTGGAGCGAGTCGTTGTGGGTTCAAGTCCCATCTCCGACCCTACAAGGCGCCGAAAGGCGCCTTTTTTCTTTTCCGACGCCCCGCAATGCCTCCGTTGCCAGACAGAACTTAGTGCTTCGGCTGACTGACACGCAGACAAGCAGCAGCATATTTTTGCTCCGGCAGCCTAGCTTAACCTGCAGAGTTTCTCGCGTCTTGTGCTTTCGTTAGGCCCAATACCCAGCACGCGCGATCTTTGCGGGTGAAAAGAAGAACGGGCACCTACAGCGCAATTTCGATTAAGGAAAGACGTCTGCTCGCTGATCGCTGTCAACCATTCGCCACTGGTCGATATCTTCCGTGATGTCAGTGCAGGCAGCTGCGCCGACGCGCCCCCTGCTCCCCGCTGCACCCCTGTGTCCTGATTTCGCAGGGACTTCCGCCAAAAGAGCACAGATGCACCCTTCCGAGCACATGCGCAACCACATTCAATCCACCTGCACCTTTGCCGGAAACCTCACTATCTGGGGAGGGCGCCGACGCGCCCTGCTCCCTTCAATCCGGCCGGGTACGGACCCTCGCCAGAAACTTGTCAATCAAAGCGCGCAAATGCCCCCTGCCACACCCACCCGCAGCCAAATCCACCTGCACCTTTGCCGGAAAC
>JBKHKF010000105.1:0-8021 GCA_046537745.1 Anaerolineales bacterium
ACCACGGTCCAGCTGCTTATTTTGAATGGGAAGCCCCCTCAGATACTGGCTTGAAGGAACGATTCTCCATCCTGAATGCTATCTACTTGCCGGATGATGAGCCTTGGATTTGGGGAGAGAATCTCAGTTCAGTGAACACTTTTCGCCTCGTCTTCAATGAAGTTTTCAATGCTTCCTACCAGCGGCTGCCTGATGTTGCTTATCATTCTCCGTCCGAGTTTCCTTTTGACTTGACGACTGTTCCGAGATTCAAACTGCTGCCTTGAAAAGTGCGGGGTACGCCTCGTAGCCATTCCATTCGGATGAACTACTCGTTCACCATACCGGTCAAAATCTTGGTAAAGTGCGATGGGTCGAGCGGCCGGCCGGTAGAAACTTTAACATGCTCATGCCATGGCAGGCTGGCGCCGGGAGCGAACACTCTCTCCCTCAGGAAGGATCCAACCCGGTCGTTCAGACTGAAGACACCGATTTCTTGCTCCAGTTTGGATTCAATTTGCGCTGAAACAAGGTAGCCCAGCAGATAGTTGTGGTAATAGACAGGTGCTAGCGCCAAATGGTACTTGGCGGCCCAGTCGGGTTCATGTCGCCCTTCAGGTCGGGAAAGCCCTTGGAAACGCTCCTTGAGATCCCACCAAAGCTCATTTAAGTCGCTATCCGGATTCTGATACATTGCACGCTCAAAATGTGTCATCACAAGCACCCAGCGTGAGAAGATCAGCCGGCCAGCCTGTCGACGCAGGTGGGCTGACTCGACCGCCTGGTCCGCCTGGGCTGCGGTCAATCCCAGGTGCTGCCTTAGCCACTCCGGGTTGGCCATGATCCTCGGTGTCAGCACGGCGATGGCCTCGGTGGACAGCGTATGGGGTGGCTTGCGCAGCAGCCAGGGCAGGTCTGGACTGATGTTCTTGTCATAGACGGCGTGGCCGAGTTCATGAAGGAGTGTTGAAATCCAGCGGTGGGTTGGCTCAAGATTGTTGAGGGTCCGAACATCGCCTGAGCGATCAAGGTCCAGGCAGAAGGCGTGTTGATTTTTCCCTTCCCTGGCGTAGAGATCAGAGCGTTCAAGGATGTCACGGACTTCCAGCCCCCATGCATCGAAGGCCGCCAGCGCCAGCGGTACCGGATCATGGCCCTTAAAGTATTCGGTGAAATCATCGTCGCTCAGACTTGGCGCCCGCTGGAAGAAACGGTCGCCGAAATGCCAGGGCTGCAGTTCCTGGACAGTGATGTCAAATCGATCGGCCTGGCGGTGGCGGATCATCTCCATCAGCTCCTGGTAGGGAGCCTGCGTCAGCTTTTGGATCTGGTCGAACAGGTGGAAGAGCTCATCTTCGTCGATTTCATTGAGCTCTAGTGAGCGGGCAAAGTGATCACGGTAACCTTGCTCCTGGGCGGCCAGGTTGCGAGCACGGACCAGTTCACGCAGATCCGCAGCCACTCGCTGGCCGACCTCCTTGCTGGCCAGCCAGGCCTGACGAACCTGCTCGGTGGAGTCGCTTTCGAGGAGAATTTCGTCGAGCTCGTTGTCGCTCAGGCTCTTGCCCGCGACTTCCGGCCGAAAGTTGTAGTACGTCTGGCGGATTTCTGCTTCCAGCTCGGTAATCCGTTGAATGGTGCTCTCGCTTTGCTGCGCTTTTGCTGCTGACAGTCTGATCACGCGCAGCGATCGAGCCGTCACCGGATCCGTTGATCCAGCTTGATCGAGCTCTAGCGTTCGCTGGAAGCGGTCCGGATCCGCCCAGAAACGCATCTGTTGCCTTTGAGCTTCTTTTTCTCGCTGGTTGGCTTCCTCGCTGCCCGTGGTGGCCGCCTCCCACATGGCGTGTGTGTACTCGATGTAGTGTTCCCTGGCAGCTTGAGTGATCTCCTGGATAAATGCCTCGGGTGTGGAAGCCATGGTTTATCGTCTCCTGCTCGGCGGAAGTCGGAAGAGTATATCATTTCCAACCAGTTCGCTTAGTGGGAAGGGCGTTGCCGGAATTTCGCCATCGAGTGGCGCGGCGAATGTACAATAAGGAACCATGGAGGCCGTGACGCAAATCAAGTTAACGAAAGAGGAGCGAGCGATGGCCGCAGGTGACCGGGGACCTGCTGCCGAGCTGGCGATGTCCATCCTGCTGCGGATGGCGGCCATTCAGGGCGCCGAGCGTCTTCTGCCTATCCAGGGCGCGCATATCGACAGCACGTTATACATGGGCCAGGCTACGCTGGAGTTCGCCGAGCGGCTGGCCGAGCTGGGAGCGAAGGTGTCCGTGCCGACGACGCTCAATGTCAGCGGGGTGGATGTATCGGGTTGGCAGGAGTGGGCTGTGCCAGCGGAGTGGGCGGAGAAAGCCCGCCGCCAAATGGTCGCTTATCAGTCCATGGGAGCGGAACCTACCTGGACCTGCGCGCCCTACCAAACCGAGTTCAAACCCAAGTTTGGCCAGCAGATCGCCTGGGGTGAATCCAATGCGATTGTTTTTGCCAACTCGGTCATTGGCGCCCGCACGGAGCGTTATCCGGATCTGTTGGACATCTGCGCCGCCATCACCGGACGGGTGCCGGCCGTGGGGCTGCATCTCAGTGAGAACCGGCGGGGTCAGCTGCTGCTCGAGCTTGTTGGCATTCCGGCATCTCTTCAATCCTCGGATTCCTTTTATCCCGTGCTGGGCCATTTGATGGGCAAACTGGCCGGCGATCGCGTGCCAGTGTTGTCCGGGCTTGACGTTCAGCCCACGGAGGACCAGTTGAAAGCGTTGGGTGCCGCTGCGGCTTCTTCGGGTCGAGTGGCGCTGTTCCACTGGATTGGTGTCACACCAGAAGCGCCCGATCTGGAGGCTGCCTTCGGAGGGCGTGAGCCCGAGCTTTCGAAGCGAGTGAGCTTGAGCCGCCTGCGAGAGGCGCGCCAGGAGCTGACAACCCACGATGGGGCCAGGCTGGATATGGTGGTGTTGGGGAGCCCACATTTCTCGTTCCAGGAATTCGTCCAGCTAGCACCGCTGCTGGAAGGGAAAGTGCGACATCCAGAGGTGCAGTTTTTGGTGACATCCAGCCGGGCGATGGCTTCGCTGGCAGAACAGGCCGGCTTGCTCCAGACCTTGAAAGATTTCGGCGGCAAGGTCACGTTGGACACCTGCATACTGACCACGCCGATGCTACCAGAGGAAATCTCGATTTTGATGACCAATTCGGCCAAGTACGCATATTACGCGCCGGGCTTGCTCGGCACTCAGGTTGTTTTTGGCGGGCTGGTGGATTGTGTTCGTTCGGCGGTTGAGGGGCGGGTTTTGCGGGATGATGGATTATGGCGAGGGTGATCGAAGGCAGGCCATTGGTGGCTTCCGAGGCCTCCGGGCGGATATTGATTAGCGATGAGCCGCTTTCATTTTGGGGCGGTTATGATCCTGGCACCGGTGAAATCATCGATCGACGTCATCCGCTCACTGGCGTGAAGGCCTCCGGCCGGGTGCTGGCGCTTCCTGGAAGTCGAGGGTCGAGCACCACCACAGCGGTCCTGCTTGAGGCGATTCGGGCGGATTGCGCCCCTGCGGCGATCATCGTAAAACAGCCGGAGCATTTCTTTTCGCTGGCGGCTGTGGTGGCGGATGAACTTTATGGCAAAACAATACCTATCATTCAAATCACGGCGGCTGAGTTCTCTCAAATGGAGTCAGGGTTGATGGCATCCATTTCGAGCGAAGGCAAGGTCCACATTGAGGAAGGTGACACATGAACGCCGAAGCCGAAATTCCCAGTTCCGTACCTCTGCTTGCGGGGAAGCGCGTTGTACTGGGAGTCAGCGGATCGATTGCAGCCTATAAAGCCGTCTCCTTGGCCTCCATGCTGACGCAGCTCGAGGCCGAAGTTGACGTGCTTTTCACAAAGGCGGCGACGGAGTTCGTCGATCCTCTGACCTTCCGCTCCGTCACCGGTCGCCCGGCGTACACTGAGGCAGATCTCTGGGGAGAGAGCGCGCATGTGCTGCACGTTGAAGTAGCCCGCCAGGCGGACCTATTCATCATCGCTCCCGCCACGGCCAACACCATCGCCAAGCTGGCCCATGGCGAGGCGGATTCCTTAATCTCGTTGGCTGCGCTTGGGATCGATTGCCCCTTGGTCATCGCGCCGGCGATGGATGCTGGTATGTTCGAGCATCCCGCCGTCCAGGCGAATTTGAGCCGGCTCAAGGAGTGGGGCGTTCACATTGCCGGGCCGGCCGAGGGCAGAATGGCTTCGGGATTGGAGGGTGTGGGCCGGCTGCTGGAGCCGCCCGAGCTGCTGGGGCACATTCGGCTGGCCATGGGTGCCAGTGGACCGCTCCAGGATCACCGCTTCACTGTGACGGCGGCCGGTACCGAGGAGCCGCTGGACCCTGTTCGTGCGCTAACCAACCGATCGACCGGCAAACAGGGATTCGCGTTGGCGCAGGCGGCGCTGGACCGTGGGGCGCAGGTCACACTGATCGCCGGTCCAACCTTCCTGCCAACACCAGTCGGTGTCGACAGGATAGATGTAAGAACTGCCGCTGAGATGCACGAGGCGGTAAAGCGGGTGTTGGATCAGACGGATGCGCTGATTATGGCGGCGGCAGTGGCTGATTTTCGTCCTGCTCAGCAGGCTGAGGACAAGATCAAAAAGGCCGGCGGCGTTCGCACATTGGAATTGGAATCCACGGTTGATATCCTTGCCGAGGTTGGAAAGAAGCGCCAGGAAACGGGAAGGCCAGCCGTGCTGGTGGGCTTTGCCGCTGAAAGCCAGGATCTTGAACGCAATGCCCGGGAAAAGTTGCTTGAGAAGGGCGTTGACCTGATTGTCGCCAACGACATCACAGCCGCCGATTCGGGCTTCGCGGTGGATACCAATCGCGTTACGATTATTGATTCCGAAGGCAGCCTGCAATCGCTGCCGCTGCTGAGCAAGACCGAGGTGGCAGAGCGGGTGATGGAGCGCATCGAGGACATGCTGAACGATCTGCGCCTCAGTTCGTAGCGATTTCACTATGACGGGTTCATCGGGTGAGCTGCTGCTGGGGACCCAGGGTTTCTCTTTTAAGGATTGGGTTGGCCCCTTTTACCCCGACGGCACCCAGCCACGCCGTTACTTGGAGATCTACGCCCGACATTTCCCCTCCGTCGAAATTGACTCGACTTTCTACGCCACCCCGCGCGAGTCCGTGGTGGCTGGCTGGCGCGAGCGAACCCCGGAAGGCTTTCGCTTCGCTGCCAAATTTCCCCGCCTCATCACCCATGACAAAAAACTCGACAGAGCTAAGGCCGATGCGGAAAGCTTTATCCAGCGTATGCAGATCTTGGGCGACAAGCTCGGGGTGCTGACACTGCAGTTTGCGTATGATTTTGGCCCTGAGTTCAGCGATAGGCTGGAGCGCTTTCTTGAGGATTTGCCTGAAGGACCAAGGTATGCTGTCGAGGTCCGGAATCGTGGTTGGCTTGAACCGAACTTTGGCGAGATGCTCTCCCATTACGGCGTCGCCTTGGTGCTCCAGGACCTGCACTATATGCCGCGTCTGGATTGGGTGACTGCTGATTTCACGGTGATCCGATGGCTTGGCCGCCGAAAGGACATCGAAGTTTTTGATCGAATTCAACTCGATCGGGAGGCACGCCTGCGCGACTGGGCCGAGCGGGTCCAGGGGTTTATGGAGAGCGGCGTGGATGTGTATGGGTACTTCAACAACCATTTCGCCGGGCACAGCCCGGCCAGCGTCCGGCGCTTTGCGGATGTTCTCGGTTTCGATCTGAAGCCGGCTGGCGGGGCTCCTCCTGCTGGCACTCAGTTGACACTCGGCCTGGAGCCAGATTCCGGGTAAGCCCCTGGTAATGCGTAGCCCCAAGGTGGGATTTCCATCCCACATCCCTGCCGCTACGCTTGTTTTGATATTGCTAAGCGGAGAGGTAGGTTTTTGCCCGATGTGGAAGTGGTATAGCAAGTTCGCATTGCTGCTGTTGCTCGTTGTGCTGACGACGGCCGGTTGTACCGGCGTCGTGCCGCCTCAGCAGGAAACCCCGAGTGCTGATGAACGCCCGACCGAGCAGGCGGTTACCGTCACACCTGAAGTGACCAACGAATCCCTTAACCAACCGGAGAGCTCTCCCACGGCTGCAGCCACGGAAAAATCGGCTAATCCAACCGCGGCTCCAACCGAAGGTGCAATCAATCCGCTCTCCGGACAAGTGGTGGATCAGCCCGGAAGCCTGTGTGTTCCGCCGGTGCTGGTTTCCGTCTCGAACTTCCCACCCTCAGCCCGACCGCAGGCCGGACTGGCCTTCGCCTCCCAAATTTGGGAGACCTACATCGGCGATGGGATGACGCGCTTTCTGGCGATCTTTTACGGATCCTATGCTGACGAAATCCAGGCCGCGCTGGACAACCGGCTGGCTGAAGGCTCGGAGGCGGGATTTGTCATCGGGCCGATCCGCTCCGGCCGCGTGGTGTTTGAAGATATCAAGTCCCTCTATCCCAAGGGATGGCTCATCACCGCAGGGGCTTCGGCCGAGGTCAAGCAGCAGCTGACCAATCGGAGCTCCGTCTTTGGGTCCAACCCCGAGGATATCAACAGCGCCGGTTTGGATCCGCAGGACCTTCCTGGTTCCCAGGAATGCGCCGTGGAACCTTCTATGTACGGCGACCTGACCTTTGATGAGGCGCCGCCGGAGGGTGGTGAACCCGCCGATTTCTTCCGTATTGTGTTTAACCTGTACAACCAGATCGGCTGGACATGGGATGACGCACAAGAGTCCTATCTGCGGTCGCAGGACCAGGCCGACGGCAGCGGCGAGCTGGAACCCGCAACGGAGGCGCTCACCGGTGAGCAGCTGGCTTTCGACAATGTCCTGGTGCTCTGGGCGCAACATCGCTACGTCACGCCCACCATCCTGGAGATGGAGCTGGTGTACGTCCGGGATCGCTATGGTTTGCTTTTCCGGGATGGGAGGGTGTACGAGGTGAAATGGTCCACCCCCGGCGGAAAACTGCTGGTCCATGACGAATCAGGCACCGCCATACCATTGGATCCCGGCAGTTCCTTTATCGAAGTGGTCAGCTATGAAACGACCTGGGATCCACAGGAAATGATCGTCCGCTATCACAACCCGCCGCTTGCACCCTGAGAACGTCAAAGGAGCAAATCGAGATGATGACGGGGGCTGCTATTCAGGAGGCAGCCCCCGTCTTTCTTTGTCCCGGCTCCACGCCGGTTAGGCTCCGTCCCGGGTAAGTGATCGACTGTGCCATCGGCTACAATGGAGGGCCAGAAGCGCCGCCCCAGCCTCAATTTTCCGGAGGAAGCCATGGAACTTCACGAGATTTCCATCGAGAAGCCCGAGGAAGTCAACGTCATTTTGGGCCAATCCCACTTCATAAAAACCGTTGAGGATTTGCATGAAGCGCTCATTGGAAGCGCTCCAGGTATCCAATTCGGCCTCGCTTTTTGCGAGGCTTCGGGGCCAGCTTTGATCCGCACCTCAGGGACCTCGGTTCAGATGGAGGAGCTGGCCTTGAAGGCGGCACAGAGGGTGGCGGCCGGCCATTTCTTCGCGATCTTCCTGGAAAACGCCTACCCTATCAACGTGCTGAACGCGGTGAAAATGGTTCCTGAGGTGTGCCGGATATTCTGCGCTACCGCTAACCCGCTCCAGGTCCTCGTTGCGGAGACGGAGCAGGGCCGAGGCGTGTTGGGCGTGGTGGACGGCGTCCCGCCGGAAGGCGTTGAGGACGAGTCGCAAGCGGCAGAACGGATGGATCTGCTGCGGTCCATCGGCTATAAGCTGGGTTGAGACAAGGCGCATCTATGAAATCAACGGCGGCTATCACAGATATCAATGGGCTTCGCGTCGGCCACGCTACCGACCAGGAGGCGCTGACAGGCTGCACCGTGATCCTGCCTCCAGCCGGCACCGTCGGCGGTGTGGATCGGCGCGGCGGCGCTACCAGCACCCGCCAAGGGGACCCACTCCGGTTGACTCATATTGTCGAGGAAGTTCATGGGATCATGCTCGCAGGCGGCTCCGCCTTTGGCC
>JBKHKF010000106.1:0-7979 GCA_046537745.1 Anaerolineales bacterium
GGGGCAGTGGGTGCGGGAGGCAATGGAGGCATATGCTCAAAGGCAGGCAGCGTGACCGATACCCAATGGCCGCGCTATTACGTATTTAAGCAAGATACACCGGAATCCCGCCACGAAAGTTGCGGCACGGTCCACGCGCCGGATCTTGAGATGGCGCTGCAAACGGCGCGAGATGTTTTTGTGCGCCGGCCCGAGTGCTTCAGCCTGTGGGTAGCCCCGGCGGCCAAGGTTCTCGCCCGCACCGGGGAGCAGTGGGATCTCCCCTTCGAACTGCCTGAGGACGCGGAAAAGATGCGTCCCTTCTTGATCTTCGCTCGACCCAACCAGCGGGACCCACACCGTTTCCAGCTTGAACTGCAGGCCCCGCACGCTGAGGCTGCTTTGAGAGCCTTCTACGAGAGGGATCCTGAGCTGGCGAGATTGGGGACATTAGCTTTGCGTAGAGCCAGCATCAAAGCCAGTGAACCGGAGGACGAGGCAGCATGGTTTAAGCCTGCAAGATCCAAACCTTATCGTCACAGTTCTTTCTATCACCCGGATCAATTGCTCCGGCGGTTGAAGGGCAAGGAGGGGGTGGCCGATGGTGACTGAGAAGCCAAGTGTCGAGCTAGCGGATTGGGTGTTGGGTCAAGCGGACGATCAGTTGATACTGGCACACCGAAATTCCGAATGGACCGGGCACGCGCCGATCCTGGAGGAAGATATCGCCTTTGCCAACATCGCCCTGGATGAGATGGGCCATGCCCAGCTGCTTTATCAGATCCATGCAGAGCTTCTCGGTAAAGAACCTTCAAGCTACCCCGATGCATTGGTTTTTCAGCGGCAGGCTCCGTCCTTTCGCAACGTGCAAATGGTGGAGCTCCCCAAGGGGGATTGGGCCTTCAGCATCCTGCGCCAATATCTCTTTGACGCCTGGGAGTCGATACAGCTGGAGGCGTCGAGTTCCAGCAAGCACAGCGGTCTGGCGGAGGCGTCTGCGGCGATGGTGAATGAGGAAAAGTACCACATCAACCATACGGCCGAATGGGTCCGCAGGCTTGGTTTGGGCACCGAGGAGAGCCAACGCCGACTTCAACGGGCGTTGGACGGGCTCTGGCGACCCGCCCATCAGCTGTTTATCCTGCCGGAGGAGCATGGCTTTTTGGTTGATGAGGGGTTTGTGCCTGACCCGCAGGTGTTGCGGACAAGGTGGCGTGAAAGAGTTATTCCCCATCTTGAAGCCTCGGATCTGGAAGCGCCTAATTTGGGGGACCGGCCATTGCCTGGCCGTAGCCAACATGGGGAACAGCTGATGGATCTGCTGGGTGAGATGCAGATGGTGGCACGGATCTTCCCCGGAGAAGAGTGGTAGCCCTTGAGCAAGACGATAACGGCCACGGAAGAAATCTGGCAAGCGCTTGATGACGTGATGGATCCGGAAATTCCGGTTGTGTCCGTGGTGGATTTGGCCGTGGTGCGCGATGTCGAGATGATCGAAGGTTCACCAGTGATCACCATCACACCGACATTTGTCGGCTGTCCGGCGCTCGATGTGATGAAACGGGATATTGCCTCCCAGGTCCAAAGCCTTGGATACGAGCAGGTTGAACTCCGGGTGCGCTACGATCCCCCTTGGTCCACCGATCAGCTTTCGTCCGAAGCGAAGGAGAAGCTGCGCGGATTTGGCCTGGCGCCACCTCCGCAGCATGGCGGCAGGATTGAGCTTGTGCTGGACCAGACCGCTGCTTGCCCTTATTGCGGTTCGGAAAATACGGAGAGGAAAAACAGCTTCGGATCGACGCTGTGTCGGTCGATCCATTACTGCCATGCATGTGAACAGCCTTTTGAGGCCTTCAAGCCGCTCTAGGCAAGTAGGAGGAATCGGCAAATGAGATTGGTCGCGCTATACAGCCACCCCGAAGATCCGCAGGCGTTTGACGAAGCCTATTTCAACACCCATCTGCCGCTGCTGGCGGAGGTGCCTGGACTGCAGCGGACGGAGATCACTCGATTCGATCGAAGCCTGATGGGCGGTGAGCTGTACCTTATGACCGTGATGCATTTTGAGGATGGCGAAGCCCTTGCGGCGGGGTTGAAGAGCGAGGAGATGAAGCAAGCGGGTGAGAATCTGCAGACCTTTGCCTCGGACCTGACGACGTTGTTGGTCGGCCAACCGGTGCTGGCGGAGGGCTGAGAATAGGGAGTCGAGCCCAGGGCGCTGAGTTTCGAGCTCTGCGACTTACAATCCGAAACTTCTTCGCGCGAAGCTCGTCGAAGCGCGCTCGGGCAGGCTCAGGACGACTTCCCTAATTTAAGAAAGTCTCAGGCGGGCATTCGTGTTTACACAGATTCTGCGGGACATCCCATCGCAATTTCGCTCTTGATATAGTACGAACTTCCTAGTATGCTGTGGAGGGAGGGAGCTGACTTTCGCGCAGCGTGGGTCAGCTCTTTTTCATCCGATGCGGCTTTGGCATCAAGAGAGCCGGTGCTGAGTGGGGGTGGCTTTGATCGATCGGCTTGAAGGCAGGACCCTCGGGGATTACCATATTCTCGAGAAAATTGGGCAAGGTGGCATGACCACCGTCTATAAAGCATTGGACCTGTCGCGCCACCGTATGGTCGCCCTCAAAGTACTTAGCCCCTACATTGGACAAGACCCCAGTTTCAACACCAGATTCCATCGGGAAATTGAGCTGCTGGAAGAACTTCGTCATCCCAATATCGTCCCCATCCTGGATTACGGCGAGAGCGATCTATATACCTACATTGTGATGCCCTACTACGCCGAAGGCACCTTGCAGGATCGGCTGCGCAAATCGCCGCTGGATCCCTACGAGATCGCCCGATTGACAAAGCAGGTCACCGCCGCCCTGGCGTTTGCCCATGAGAAGGGCATTGTGCACCGGGATGTCAAACCCTCGAACATCCTGATCGATGATGAGGGAAAGGCGATGCTAGGCGATTTCGGCTTTGCGCGGGTGACGGATTTGTCGGTCAGCCTGACGGGATCCGCTGTCATTGGCACACCGGCGTACATGTCACCGGAGCAATGCAAAGGTGGCGACATCGACGTCCGCTCCGATCAGTATTCCCTGGGGATCGTGCTTTATCAGCTGTTCACCGGACGGGTGCCTTACGAGGGTGAAACACCCATGGCCGTTGCGGTGCAGCACATCAATGAGCCGCTGCCGCGACCCGGCCGGATCAACCCCGAGCTGCCGCAACCCATCGAAAATGTATTGATCCAGGCGTTGTCTAAGGAACCCAATCACCGGTATCCAACCATCGAAGGGTTGAACGAAAGCTTCCAGGAGGCCATTCAAGAATCCGTCGATGGATTTGGTCGGTTGGTGCCGCCGAAGAACCGCTTCAGCCTGGACACCTTCATCATGGAGCGAACGCCGCTTGGGAAACCCATCGAGGCGGTCACCGGGATGTGGCACCAGCAGCGGCCCATGCTCGTGTCCATCCTGATCTTATTGCTCTTGCTGCCAACCGCCGGCTATGCCATCGCTTCTTTCCAAAACGGCGGCCAGGAGGAATCAAGGGCAGGGCTGACCGGCGGAGGGGATGATCAGCTGCAAGCCACCATCGATACACTATCCACCGAGATCGCTTCGGATAGCGAAGGCAGCCTGGATCCGTCGCTTATCGAGGCCGCCGTTGCGGGGACCATGTCGGCCAACGCGCGCACCCAGAGCGGCCGACCGACCTCCACGCCCGGGCTGTTCGAAACGCTCGCTGCCAGTCATCGCCAAGCGACGCCAACCGAGCAGGTGACGATCTTAGACCTGGCACCTGGGGCCACCTCGACGTCCTCCAGCTCCGGGGGCGGTGGATCAGGGCAACCATCGCCAACACCAGCCCCCAGCAGTACGCCGGTGCCAACCAGCGGGCCGAGTCCAACGGAGGCACCCACCAATACGCCTGCACCTACCAATACGCCTGCACCAACGAGCACACCACAACCCACTCCCACCAGCACGCCAGTGCCTGAGCCGACGGAAGCGGATCTCATCAACCCCGCCGCATGCAAGGACGATCCTGGCCATGTGCTCTATTGCACGCCCACACCTCCTTAATCGATTTCCCTTTAATCCAGAAAGACAAGCGCAGGTTCAATTTTGAGGCAATGGGGTTATTTCAGCGTTGATGCCGAATAGTTGAGCCTGGCAGCGGCCGGTCAAGCTCTTCGTCGCGCCAGGAGCTGGGATCCTCCAAGGGCTCAATATGGGTGAAGACCACAGCCGAGGGTAGTTCGGAACGAATTTCGGCTTCAACCCGCTCCATCAGATCGTGACCGCGCTGAACCGACCAATCACCGGGGACCTGCACATGCAGCGACACAAAGGAGCGGGCACCGGCCTGACGGGTTCGCAGTGCGTGATAGCGGACGCCGTCTTTTTCAAGCCACTCGAGCGCGCCCTTGATCTTCTCGATCTCGCTGGCCGGCAGAGCGGTATCCATCAAGCCGGTGATGGAACCTCGCAGCAGACGGAAGCCTGAATAGGCGATGTGTGCCGCTGCCGCCAACGCCACCAGCGGATCAAGCAGCTGCCAGCCGGTGACCCAGACCAGGCCGACGCCAAGGAGGACGGCCGCCGATGTCCAGACGTCGGTCATTAGATGTTGCCCGTCGGCCAGCAGGGCCTGCGACTGCTCTCTCCGGCCTACTCGAATGAGGATCCTTGCAAGCGCCAGGTTGACCAACGAGGCGGCCAGGGCCATGAGAAGCCCAAGATCGATCTGGCGGAGTTCGATGGGATTCAACAGTCGACCCACCGCCTGTACCGTAATGGTAACGGCCGCCAGCAGAATCAACGCGCCTTCGACCCCGCTCGAGAAGTATTCCGCCTTCTCGTGTCCGTACGCATGTTCCTCATCGGGGGGTTGAGCGGCGATGCCGAGGGTGAGCAGGACTAAGAGTGCCGCCACCAGGTTGATGGCGGATTCGGCGGCGTCGGACAGCAGCCCGATAGAGCCAGTCCAGAAGTAGGCGCCGGTCTTCAGCGCCATGGTGAATAAGGCGGCTCCGATGGCCAGCCAGGCGTAGCGGGTGAGCTTGCTGCGCGATCGCATGGCTCTATTCTACCCAGCCGCTGACATGGCGGGGAGTTGGTCGTCAGTCGCTGAAGAGCTGGGGCTGGCCTCGGCCGCGCCGCTCGTCCAGCAGCCGGCGAATGCGTGCATGGCGCTCGCGGTTAAGGGGATAGAACCAGGCTATCAATATTGAGCTGAAGAGCAACACCGCACCCATAGGACCCGTGAGCATGCGGATGGTTGCCAGAGTTTCAGCGGACTGGCTGAACTGCACCGCGCCCTCCGGCGGTGACTGGTAGCCAAACCAGCCCAGCACTTGCAGGGCGACGAAGATGGCCACCGCGCCGGTGAGTTTGCGGAAGAAATTCTTGGCACCGTAATAGATGCCTTCGCTCCGCTGTCGGGTGCGAAGCTCATCCCATTCGATCACATCCGGGAAAATCGCGTCCGGTAGCACGTGAGCGGTGGACACGCTGATCCCAGCCAGCACGGCCAGCACCAGGATCAGACCGATTTGCCCGGGCTGCAGGGTGATTATGGCGAGCTGGACAAACGCCCAGAAAGTCATCCCGAGGATGTAAGCGAGCCGCTTCCCAAGCCTGCGCGCAAGCCAATTCCAGAGCGGGATGACGGCGACGGCGGTGATGAGCAGCAATCCGAAAATGACGGACTCCAGGGCGATGGGTTCTCCGAAGACCGGCAGCTTGGCCAGCAGATTGCCCTCAGCGATCCAGTAGGTCAGATAGAAGGGGAGCATCAGCGCCACCAGATCAAAGGTGATCCAATTCAAAATGTACAGACCGGTGGCGAAGCGGAACGGGATATTCTGCCAGGCCGTCCGGATCGACACGAAGAACCCGCGGCTGCTTTGAGCCTGTTCGGGAAAACGCTCGCGCAGAAAAAAGAACATGGCCAGGAAGGGCAGACCGGCCAGGCCGCCAAAGGCTGCGCCCACTATCAAGTAACCTTGACGGAGCGACATCCCATTGGCCAGCGCGGCGTCCACAACGATGGGCGCGGTGACGGCGGTGGCCAGCGAAGCCAGTAGATTGAAAAGCATGCGGTAGCTGGTCAATGAAGTGCGTTCGTCGTAATCCAGAGTCAGTTCGGGCGTAAGCGCGTAGAAGGGCACGGACACCAGCGTCTGCAGCGTGTCGGAGATCATGAAGGCCAGGGTCACATGGACCATCAAGCCCAGCTCCGATTGCCAGGGCGGCGCCCACCACAGCAGCAGGAAGCTGGCGCCGAAGGGGATCGAGAAGATCAGCAGGAAGGGGCGCCGCCGGCCCCATCGGGAGCGCAGGCTGTCCGTTAGATTGCCGACGAGCGGGTCGTTGATAGCATCCCAGATGATACCGAGCAGTGCAGCCAGGGAGGCCAGGCGCGGGTCCAATCCCACCACGTCCACCAGAAAGATCGCATAAAAGATCTGACGCAGCGTGCCAAAGCTCGCCAATCCCCAGTCCCCGGTACCATAAAGGAATTTAGTGAAGCGTGGGAGCGGCTGAGACTTTTCTTCGCTTGATTTGCTCTTCATGCCTGGGTTTTGTTCTGTCATGCTCCCACCTCAAGTTGTCACAAGGGACGATAGAAAAGCCGGTGGCGCTTGTACCACTGCACGCCCAGCGCTTGTGTGTCCTTCATGCTCTTCAGGTTTTCTTCTCGGATCTGGACGGCATCAGCGTGGTTGAATCGGGTGCCACGAACGGATTTTGCGAGCTCTGAATACAGCACCGCACTGGCTCCAGAGCCTTGATAGGCAGGCAGAACGCCAACACCATTGGCGTCGAGCCAGCGGGTTGTGCGCTGTTCCCACAAGATGTGGAGCCAGCCAAGGGGCCAGATTCGTCCTTTCGCTCTGCGCAAACCCGGTCCGATATTGGGATAAGCGAACAAGAAGCCGACCATATCATCGCCATCCATCACCAACTTAACCAGCTCTGGCCGTGTAAGTGCAATCAGTCGATTGGCAATCAACTGAATCTCAGCGTCGGTGAGCGGCACGAATTTGATGGGCCCCGGAAAAGCCTGACTGAAGGATTCGTTGTACACCTTTTTGATTCGGGGAACCCAATCCCAGAGCTGATCTTTGGATGTGAAGTCCTGAACGCGGAAACCGCGCCGCTTTTTAACCCAATCCGCCACACGGTTCATTTTTTCCGGCAGCACATTAATGTCGTTGATGTATCCGGAAAGGTAATCGGTCGCCTTCTCGAGGCCAGCGGACTCGTGCAGGTGTTGATAGTACGGAAGGTTATAAGGAACGCCCATCGCCGGGCGCCAATCAAAGCCTTCGATCAAAAGGCCAGCGGCGTCGCCTTGCAGCAGCCCCTTAGGGCCGAGCGCCTCCGTCAATCCCTGATCGCGCATCCAATCAAAAGCCTCGCGGAAGAGAGCTTTGGCGGCCTCTTCATCGTTGAAGCATTCGAAGTAATGGAAGAATCCGGTTTTGGTTTGGTTGTATTCGTTGTAGCGGCAGTTGTTGATGGCCGTCAGCCTACCCACAACCTTCCCCTGCCGTTCCGCCAGCAGGAAGGCGGCGCGGCCGTGCTGGTAAAAGGGGTAGGTCTCCTGGTCCATCACGTTCTTCACCTCCTGGCGCAAACGTGGAACCCAATGGGGATTATCGGCATAAATGCGGTAAGGTAGCTCAATGAAGGCGCGCACATCCGCCTGCGAGCCTGAATCCACCCTTCTGATGTCAACCATGAAGAACCATTCCCATCAGCTATTGCGCTGTTCCGGCAGCAGAATGCACATACCCATCTTTATAGTCCCAACCACTGTGTCAGCCAAAGCGCCCCCATCCCGGCGGCGATGGTAAGCCAGGTGCTTCCGCTGCGCCAGGCGACCAGCGCGGCGAGGATGCCCGCGATGGCCCGTGGGCTGGTCAGGTCCGGCAGGGTGGCATCACCCGCCATTAAAATCTCTGGGACCGCGATGGCAGCCAGCACAGC
>JBKHKF010000107.1:0-7978 GCA_046537745.1 Anaerolineales bacterium
CGCTTCCCCTTCCAGCCGCTCATGAAATCGATCGGCCAAACGACCAATTTCTTGATTTTCCAATTTCTGACCGGCATGGGCGACGTGCAAGCCCAGGATCCGGCTACGCTCGCGCTCGGCGACCGCCAGCGCCTGCTCCAAGGCCTGCCAGCTCTTTTCGTCGTCCCGAACTGCCACAAGGACATCCCTGAAAAGTTGCGCTTCCTGCCGCCGAGCGACTACCTGCCGGCGCCAGTCGCCGGCCGGCGGACCGCTCTCGAGGGTGTCTGGGACGATCATCCTCAGCAGCCAGTTGCCGAGCTTACCGGCTCGACGGGCGGGACGTTGGCTGTGATGTTCAGCCAGATCAGCCGCTGCTTGATCAGTTCCCACGTCCCAACCAAGGTGCTGCTCCAGGTCAGCCCGGTGGTCCATGACCCAAAGGTAAAGGTCGGATTCAGTTCGGTCCGGGAACTCGCGCATGATCCCCTGACGCCGTATGACATCTACCACCGGCAAATAAACTCTGTCATACCAATCGCCTACGGCCCGTTCATAATCAATCGGCTCTTCCGATTGGTTTTGTAGATAGCGGTGATGGGAATCAATCTGCATCTTGATCAAAGGGTACTTCCCTGGTTCGGTCAGAACGATATCCGCCCCAGGCCGAATTCGATCCAGTTCGGTCTGTTCCAGAAATTCGGTGTATTCCTCCTTGATAATGAGCTGGCTCGGATCATCGCCGGGGCTTAACGAAACACGGGCTTTAACTTCGGTAACGTAGGCTTCGATGCTCTTCGCGCCAAGATCGCGCGCCACAGAGACCCGGTGGTGACCATCTCGAACGAAGTAAGCTTCGCCCAGTTGATAAACCTCAATCGGTGGGAAGCCCTTCAAGCCTTCAGCTAACGCTTTCACCTGGGCCCACCGCTGCTCTGCGCTTTTGTCCCGTGGTAGGAAAGAGCGGGTGAAATCGGAATACCTACCGACACTGCCGATAATGGAATCCAGCGGGATTTCATGCAGGCCGCGCGGCGAGGTTGAATGAGCATGCAGGCGAAGCCGAGCTTCCTCGTACGAGAGAAGATCGGTCGGCTGTCCCTGCAGCCGATCCAGGATGATTTCAAGCGTGGCGCGCTCCCGCGCATGTCTGAAATCCTGAAGCGCCTGGCTGTAAGCGAGCTGTTTTCTATCGCTCAAATCCTGAAACTTCCTTGCCTGGGGTGCAGCCCAAGCGAGTCGAAAATCAAGTACTTCAAACGATCATATCACCGGAAGGACCCCTGCTGCCCGGCCGATCCGCCAGCGCATCCAGCCGGCCGATTGGGGAAGAATGCTTCCAGCGCGAAGGATTCTTACGCTAGAATTAGCCATTGAGCTATCATTGATCAATCCACCGTCCCGTCATCGAAGCCACAATGGCCAAGAACGAGCTTCGCGGCCATCTCATCGCATCCAGCCATCTGAAGAGGTAAGTGCATTATGAAGGCCGAAAGTTTGGAACAACTCTCCTGCGCTCGGATTCCAACCGCATCGGGCAGCTACGAGCTTTGTTTATTTCGCGAGGAAGGTGATGACAAGGAACACCTGGCGATGATTAGTGGTGATCCCCGTGGTAAGTCAGATGTGCTCGTTCGCGTCCACTCGGAATGCTTTACTGGGGACGTGATGGGCTCCCTTCGATGCGATTGTGGCCAGCAACTGCATAAGTCAATGGGGAGGATAGCAGCAGCCGGCCTGGGTGTGATCCTTTATCTGAGGCAAGAAGGCCGAGGCATTGGATTGCACGAAAAGCTCAAAGCATACAACCTGCAGGACGAAGGCTACGATACAGTGGAGGCCAACCTGATGCTTGGCCATGAGCCCGACGAGCGAGATTACCGTGTCGCCGCCGCGATCCTTCAGGCTTTAGAAATTCAGTCCATCCAGTTGTTGACAAATAATCCCAATAAGATTCAACAATTGACAGACTACGGGATCTCGGTCGAGGCTCGAATCCCGCTGGAAGTCAAGGCCTCCACAGAAAATGAATACTACCTCAGGACCAAATCAAGCCGGCTGAACCACCTGCTTTCCTTCGGGATCGACGGACGCGAGTCGACCAGCAGCGAAAACAGCGGGAACAATGGGCGACCCACTTAGCCCACTTTATACCTACCTTCAATCAACGCAGCCTCCAGCCGCTCGACCCTTCGTCACTCTGACCTATGCTCAAAGTCTGGACGGCAGTATCGCCGCGCATGCCAACCAGAGGCTCTTGCTGAGCGGCCAGGAAAGCCTGATGATGACCCACCGACTGCGCGCGCTTCATGATGGGATCATGGTAGGAGTCGGCACTGTCCTGGCGGATAACCCCCAGCTCACCGTCCGACTGGTGGAAGGGGAAAACCCGCGCCCCGTTGTGCTCGACACACACTTGCGGAGCCCCCTGGGATCCAATTTGTTCCAATCCACCACATCGCCGATTTTCCTCCATGGGGCCGCAGCTGAGGCCGAGCGGGTGGAGCGATTTCGAGAGGCCGGCGCGGCTCTGGCTGCCGTGCCACTCGATCCGGGGGAAGGGCTTCAGCCTGATGCCGCCTTGCGAGAACTTCGCGATCATGGCATTCATCGGCTCATGATCGAAGGTGGCGCCAGGGTTATCAACTCCTTCACCCGAGCTGACCTAGCCGACCTCCTTGTTCTCACAATTGCCCCAAGGCTCGTGGACGGGCTCCGGCCACTCGAAGCCGGCGACGCTCTTCCGCTGCCCTCTTTGCACAAAGCGAATTGGCAGCCGCTCGGAGAGGACGTTATCTTCTGGGCAAAGGTTGAACATGCTGATGAGTGACTTCTCCGCGCTGCCCGCCTATATAGGCACAACTCTGCTCATTCCAGGAACCGCTCACCCTTTGGTTGACTCACATGCGACCGACCTGTAAATCACCGCCAAGAACTTTGAGGAGGACAATGCGCTCGCGCAATTCTCTTCCCATGGCTCATCTAGCCAGGTTTAATCCATAATGAGAATTGGGCTCTTGATTTTCGGAAGCCTCGATCAAGTGTCCGGCGGCTACCTTTATGATCGTCAACTGGTGGCCAATTGGCAGGACCAAGGACACCAGGTTGAGATCATTTCACTGCCATCTCGCTCTTATCCGGAGCAACTCGCGCTTAACTGGGATCGGTATTGGCGTGATCACCTGACAGCATTGGAACTGGACGCGCTGATCCAGGATGAACTATGTCATCCCGCTCTCTTTCACCTGAACCGTCAACTGCATTCCAGGGTTAACTATCCGCTGATTTCCATCGTTCACCACCTGCGCAGCGTGGAGGACCACCCGAGCCTTCTGTTGCCGCTTTATCGTTGGATCGAGAAGGCCTACTTAAATTCCGTTGACGGCTTCATCTTCAACTCGAAACCGACCCGGGTGAGCGTTGAAAGCTTACTGGGTTACGAGGTCTCTTCAGTTGTTGCCCCACCGGGTCGAGACCACCTTGAGCCTGGCGAGGCAAAGCCAACGGATCGGAGCCGAACCCCCAGTGATCATATCCTCCGGTGGCTCTTCGTCGGAAATTTGATTAGACGGAAAGGCCTGCATCACCTGCTTTCTGCACTTGAGTCATTGGCAGAATACCCGTGGTCGCTGGACGTCATCGGCAGGACAGATCTTGAACCTGACTACGCGAAGGAAATGCAGGCCCGCATGCAGCAACCCCCAATGCGAAACCGGGTTCGCTTCCATGGCGAGGTCGTTCCCGCTTCCCTCCATGAGCACTACAGTGGCGCGGATGCACTCGCCCTTCCTTCCAGTTATGAGGGATTCGGTCTGGTCTATTTAGAGGCGATGGGGTACGGCCTCCCGGTCATCGCCACCGCGGCGGGAGGCGCCAGCGAGCTTGTGGAATCTGGCAGCAACGGCTTCCTGGTCAATCCGGGGGATCAACAACAGCTTAGGGACTGCCTGCGGAAGTACCTGTCAGATCCAGACCTTGTGGCAGCCCACGGAAGAGCCGCCCGGAAGCATTATTTAAGCCATGTCACCTGGGAGGAGAGTGCCGCGATTGCTTTAGAATACATCCGCACATCTTTCACAAAAGATTAGATGATAGTATGGTTTAAATCCATTCCGTGGCAAATATATTCTTGGGAGGAGTGCCATGAGCAAAAGATTTTTGCGCGCTGTCGTTCTGATCACCGGCCTGATTACCGCATTAGTCCACCTTGTCGTGCTCAACATTACAATGATTCAGACCAAAGGCAGCCCGGACCTTCTGTTCACTTTGAACGGCCTCGGCTATTTAGGACTGCTGGCGCTGTTCTTCATGGAGCCGGAGTTCCTGGCCGAACAATGGGATTTCTTTCATTACGTCTTTATGGCCTTTGCGGCCGTTACGATTGTCGCCTTCCTCTTGCTTGGCGGAACCGGCTTCGGAGGCACCCAAGTCGATCCAGTCGGTTGGCTCACCAAGCTGGATGAGCTGATCCTCATCATCGCGCTTTGGCTCCACTCCCGGAAATCGCCGGCGCCGACGAGCGCCAGCTGAAGCTGAAAGGACTATCAAAACATGAGGCGCCCCGCGTGCGGGGCGCCTCTTTATGAATATGAGCGGAGACACGACCCCCCTAAACGCGGACTATTTAGCCGCTAAGAAGAGCATTGATGATCGCTCGCTAAACTCGCATGTATGGCGTGAACTCTGGCACCATGCCCCGGCTCCCCCTCTGCGGGTGCTTGAGCTCGGGGCAGGCATCGGCACCATGTTGGAACGGCTGCTCGAACGTGGGGACCTGCGCCAGGCCCAATACACTGCGCTGGACATAGACCCCAGCTACTTGGCCCTGGCAAAGGAGCGAATTCAAGGCTGGGCTGCGGCCGAATCCGTCCAATGCGCTCCGCTGGATGGAGGTCTTCATCTGAAGGGCCGGGATCTCAATCTCAAATTCCGCTTTGTCACTGACGATATCACCCAGGGGATAAGAGATCAGGTGGGTGGCGAGTGGGATTTGCTCATCGGCAACGCGCTGCTGGATTTGGTTCACATTCCCAGCGTGCTGCCTGAGCTGCTGGCATTGCTGCAAGCCGGTGGGCTTTTCTATTTCAGCATCACCTTTGATGGGCTCACACATTTTGAGCCGATCCTGGACCCGGAACTGGATCGGACCATTCTGGATCACTACCATCAAACCATGGATGAGCGTCGCGATCACGGTAGGGAGGCCGGTCACAGCCAGAGCGGGCGCATCCTGTTATCCGAGTTGCAAAAAGCGGGTGCCGGGATCATCGCAGCCGGTGGATCCGATTGGGTAATCCATCCTACCGATGGGGCATATACAGAGGACGAAGAGGTTTTCCTAAAGGCGATCCTGGACACGATGGAGGGGGCGCTCCTCCAACAGGGTGTTCTGGCCAAAAGCACGGTTCAGGATTGGATCAATCTGCGCCGCCGGCAGGTGGCAGAGGCGGGATTAATATTTCTCACCCACCAGCTTGACGTCTGTGGCCGCCCTCCGAATCCCTGAGCGGGGCAATCGCCTCACCGCCAAAGCGGCCAACCAGCAAAAGCCCCAATCCACCAAAAATCAAATCGCGTGCTCGAATGATCAATGCCAGCGCAGCTCCAGCGTTGGGTGATCCGGCCAGGCTGGAGAAAGCCAGCACCTGGCTCGCCTCCAGGGTACCCAGGCCGCCCGGAGAGGGCAGCAGGATGGCCAATCTGGCTGCAGTCAATGCTGCGATCGCCAGCCAAATAGAAATATCAATACCCAGAAAGCGGGCCATGAGCCAGTATTCAGCAATCAACAGCAACCATGAAAACATGGAAACTGCCAGCGCCGCTCCAACCCAGCCGGGCCTTTCCTGGAGGAATCCGGCCACCTGACTCTCGGTTTCCTCAACCAGTGAGAGGGTCCGGGCAATCACAGCCCAATCCGGCCACAAACTGCTGACCTCGCCAAGCAGCCAAGCCAGCGGTCGATGTCCCCTGGCGGCCACCCACAGGTGAAGAAGGGGAATAAGCAGAAGCCCCACCGCGCTGACCAGGAGCAGCAAGGAGCCTCTTCCGGGCAACAGCCCCTCCGCCGCCACCACCACCACGCCGAAGACCAGGAAGCCAAAATTCACAGCCAGTTCGAGCGATTTATCCAGGGCAACCGAGGCGCTGGCTTCGACGCCAGCCATCCTGTGACGGCTCCGCAGCAGTTGAATTTGAAAAGGCTCACCGCCAAACTGCGGGCCCGGGGTGAAGTAGCTGATGCTGAAGGCGGCTAAGCGGTACAGGCTGAGCCTCCCATAGCGGATTCCCACACCCTTCCCGCGAAGAATTAGCCACCATCGAGCGGAGAGCGAAAGTATCACCAAGCTGTTGAGGAGTAGAAGCAGCAGGATTTCGACGAAAGAAAGGTTGCCTAGAACGGACAGCAACCTCGCCAGATCAATCTGCCGAAACACCAGCCAAAGGACAGGTAGGATCGCCAGCCAAAGAAGCCAGCGAATGCGTGGCTTAATTATGCTCCTGAGCGTGATTCTTCTCTTTTTCTGCTCGGAATCTGCCAATTCTGGCATATTAACCTATCTTTTAGCCGCCTTCACTACATTTGAGTATGGAAGTTAACCGACAAATTTAGCCTTTGAGAGGGTGACTCTTCATGGATACAGATGTACTGAGAATACAACTCAGCAGGCTCATTTGGTGGATCTTCGGTGTCATTGAAGCGCTGCTCGGTTTTCGCATCTTGTTGAAGCTTCTGGCTGCAAACCCCGAAGCCGCTTTTGTGCGTTGGATCTACCAAGCCAGCGGCTGGCTCTTGCAGCCCTTTGAAGGTGTCGCAGCGGTTCCAAACATGGGACCCGGCACACTCGATCTACCGTCCATCATCGGGCTGTTGGTGTACATTGTCGCCAGCTGGCTCATTATTCAGCTCTTAGCCGTGCTGTTCCCACCAACCCACCCGCAAGAACCCGGCGCTGCTTGATCAACCTCCGACAGCCGCCGTGCTCATCAATCACTTCGTTCGATCGTTTCGCCTGCCCGACGGGAGAAAATCCATTCGCTGGGTTTCCATAGAGAGTAGCGACCTGTCCCAAGGATAAGGATCCCGATCACTGCAATAAGCGCAAAGGCTCGTGGCGCATCCATCGAACTCGCCGCAATCGTCAGGCCAAGCGGGAACAGTTGAACAAACGCAGCGAATCGACCTGCCCAGCCCGAGATCATCGCCAGGCTGGCCAGGATCGAGATCCCAGAATAAATGTACAGAAGGGGAATGGGAAGTTCTGCCTCCATCACACCAACAGTCTGAAGGATCAGCCTGGGGACTTCAACGACGATGATGGAGATAACTGCCAGGCGCAATCCGATCGGCAACCATTCGAGGATCACTCTCCGGAGTCGAGTTCGCCAGCGCTGGTAGGCATCAGATTCTGGATCCAACAAGCCTCCAACAACCAGGGCATCACGCATGAAACTGACGGAAAAGGCCGAAAGGAATATCAATCCAGCAAGGGTAAGCTCGGGCCGATCCAGGATGGGCCACAGAGTTGCCGATAGATAACCCATCGTGAGACCCGCTATCGGACGGCGGCTCTTGCTTGGCGGAAGCTCATAGACTGGTAGTTTCCGCCATCGCCGTATACGGACCATTGCAGTATAGGCGTAGCGAGCCAACCCGAATACCAGGAACCACAATGGCAACGCACCCAGGCGGATGGCCACTGCGACGGCCGCCAGGACGCCGATGGAATCGAGTTCAAGATCCAACGCCACCCCAAGTGGAGTCGCAATGCCCTGGCGTCTGGAAAGGTAGCCGTCGAAGTAATCCGCTACGTCGCTGGCAGTGTAGGCAAACATCGGGATCCAACGCCCAAACCCTTCTGGAGGCGTCCCTACCAGGAACCCAACCAGGACAGCCAGACACCAACCCCGGGCCAGAGTCAGTAGGTTGCCAGCTCCGAAAACTGGAATGACTGGGGCATCTGGCCGCAGCCGATGGCGCGGCAGCCGCACGCCCGTAAAC
>JBKHKF010000108.1:0-7955 GCA_046537745.1 Anaerolineales bacterium
GCCTTCTCCTGCTGTTCAGCCAGCCGACCTAGTTTTTTGCCCACCTCGCGCCATTGGATCTTGGAGATGCCGAGTTTCTGCCGGATCTTATCGTCCTCCATGCCCGCTCGGTAATCCGCCAGCGCGGCGCTCCAGCGGCACATGTCGAAGGACAGGTGCTTTTCACCAAGCTCGGCCGCCTCGCCGATTTCCTCCAGTAGATACTCAAGCCGCCTCGGCGACCAGGGGAACAGCTTGTTCTCGGGATCGTATTGGCGCTCATACTCCTTAAAGCTTTCCACCCAGTCAGCGCTCAAGGGGATCTTGCGCTCCTTGTAGCGCTTGCTGACCTTGCCATAGCGCACAAAGAGCAGGGGGCCATCCATGTGTTCCAGGTCGATATGGTTGAGGTGGATCCGCAGGCATTCTCCTTTTTTGATGGCAGTTTCCAGCAGCAGCGAGACAAGCGTGTAGGGCCGGGCATCTGGATCCTCCGCTTGCCGGTATGCTCGGGCGGCCGCCAACACACGATCCATCTCTCCAGGTGTCAGCACTGTGGGCAGCGGACTGACCACCGTTTGCTGTGGCACTTCCTTGGCCGGATCTTCCGACAAAATCTCGGCTTCGTTCAGCCAGCGGAAGAAAGCCTTGAGCGAGGTTACCCGCCGGGCGTAGGTTTTCGGGCTGCAGGGCACATTGCGCTGGTTGAGCATCCAGTCCAAAAAATTCTTCAGATCATGGGTGCCGATGGTGTTGATGGCCATCCCGCCGCCAATGTATTTGGCCAGCAGGCGGAGATCGCCGGTAAAGGCTTTGATGGTATGGATGGACTTGCCCTCGTCCTCCAGAACTTCCCCCCAGGTCTTGATAGCCGCGCTCAGACTGGCGTTGGGTGCCAGCCTGCCCGGGGCGGCCGGGCTATCCCGGTCGCTCTCTTCCGAGTGGGAAAAGAGCGGAAGATCCTCCATGCGCTCACTCATGCCGGTCTCCTGCGTATAGTCAAATCGTGGCTATGCTAAGTTGATTGAGGCGAAATGTCAACTCAAATTGAGGAATCAGCGAAGGCGAGTGGGGTCGAAGCACGGGTCGAAGTCATCGCCGACGATCAGGCGAAAGGCAGCCTCCCCTTGCGCTTCCCGGGTTTCTACCGAGGAAGCGCCGATCCCCAATGCAGAGAGAAGCTCATTGCGCTGCGCGACGGAGGCAAATCCATAGTCCACTAATCTCGTGCTGTCGCTGCGCTCGGCGCCGCTGCGAAGCAGCCGGGCGCGGTAGCCGGCGTAGGTGAGACGTTCGACGGCCAGCGTGCCCCAATCAGGGCGGGAGGCGCCGTTGACGACCTCAATGACCCAATCTGATTCGGGAACAACGGGATCGACCGGCTCGAAGGAGAACGTCTCTTCCATTAAGCTTCGGATCTTTTCCGGCTGGGGTAGCAGCACGGCGCCGCCCGTCGGGGTCCGCCAACTTGTGACCTGGTCTCGGCCGATGAAGCGGCTGCGGATTTGTGAAGGGTCGATCTGCACTGCAAGTGGCGCCAGCCGAACCATCTCAAACAGGCTCATATCCGTGCTCACGGCTTGAATGATATCGTCGTACAAATCGGGAATTTGTGGGATCAGGTTAAGGCGCAGGGCCTGGCGGTGGATCGCCCGCAGCACCTCCTGTTGCCGGCGTGCTCGGTCAAAATCGGAGGATCGAGCTCTGGCGCGCGCGTACCATAAGGCATAATCGCCGTCCATGTGAACCACACCGGCGGGAACGGTGAACAGCTCCCAATTATCCTCGTCATTCGGGTTGAGGTGCGGGCTGGCCAGCCGCCAGTCCGTGTAGCTGCAGGTCACATGAACGTCGACTCCTCCAAGCTGATCCACTACATCCCGGAAACCGCCCATTTCCACCTGAGCGTAATAGTGGATGGGGATGCCCAGGTTATAGAGAAGGGCATCCTCAAGCATGGCTCGTCCGCCGCCGGGATAGCCATACTGCTCACCAAACACAAGCGCTGCGTTGATGCGCCGCATGTTGTAACCCGGAAGAAATACATAAAGGTCCCGGGGGATAGACAGCAGTGCCGCAGCGCGTTTGCCGGGATGGATGGATAAGACCAGGATGGTGTCCGTCCGGAAAGATTCCCCTGATCGTCGGTCGGATCCCAGGAGCAGCACATTAATCACTTCACGGTCGAAGGGGAATTGCGTGACGGGTTCCGGCACGGCGGTGGGCAGCGGGTAGTGGGGTCCGTAGGTGTGTGGGGGTGGAAAATTCTTTGGGATCAGCTGGTTTGGATCCGGCGGGGGGCCCAGGGTTGCCGTCGCCTCCGGCAGGAAGCCTACCGGAGGAGTCCCAGGTGGGATGGGGGTGCCTTGCTTCGGTAATCTCGGCGCCTCAACCTGGCCGCCTGCGTCCGGCAGACAGCCCGTCAGCAACAAGGTGAGCAGGAGTGCGCCGAGGCACGCTCGCCTCATGATCCAAATTGATCGCGCAGCATTGCGTCGATGGCCGGCCGATCCGGCAGCAGCACAGCGGCGCCGCTGTATGGCACGCGCCAGGAGGTGGCCAGATCCGTACCCACCGTCATGAGTTGGATGTCATCTCGATTGTTTGCCAGGTGGCTCGCCAGCGGTGTCAGCCGGATGGCTGCTGGGAGGTCGATATCCGTCTGGACCAGGTCCTTGAATTGCCCATAAAGCTCCGGGAGGCGGGTGAGTCCCTGGAGGCTGATAACTTTCCGGAATAGAGCCTGCAGCACTTCCTGCTGCCGGCGCAGGCGGTCGAAATCGCTCGAAGCCTTGCGCATTCGCACGTAGCATAACGCCTGGAAGCCGTCCATGGTGTAGGTCCCCGGCGCGTAGCGCCACCAGATGCCGCCGCATTCGTCATAAAGATGTCCGGTCACTTCCACCGTCAGACCGCCGAGTGAGTCCACAAGGTTTGTGAACCCCCAGAAATTCATGCGGGCAGCGTAGTGGATCGGAATGCCGAAGTTGTAAAGGATGGTCTGCTCCACCAATTCGAAATCGCCGCGTGGATCGGCCACGTTGATGCGATCCATACGCCAGCCAGGGATAAAAACGTAAAGATCCCGGGGAATGGAGAACAGCGTGGCGGTCCCTTCCGATGGATCCAGCGAAACAACCATGATGGCATCGGTGCGATAACCGCCCTCATAGGGGCGGGCGTCTGAGCCCAGGATCAGGATATTGACGACATCTTCATCGAACTGGATGGGCTCAGCCGGAGGCGGAATCTCGATAGCGGAGGCCTGGATCGGCGCGTCAAAGCCGCCCCACGGTTGGCTTGGATCGACGGTGGGAATCGGTGTGGGCGAAGGCCCCGCCGTGACCTCCGGCATGGGCGTAGCCTCCACCGGGGCAAAGGGGGTGGCCGTGGCGGTGGCTGCCGAGTTGGGGGTGGCGATGGTCTTGTCCCCGGCGGAATCCGGCATCAGCCCGCTCAATGCGGGCCCGCAGGCGGAGACCAGAAAGGATCCAATCAATGCGGCGGATGCCAGCTTGACTGCTGAAATGCGATTGTCACTATGCTTCTTCATATCAACCTTAAGACGAAAAAATCCTCGTCTTTGTTCCCATTCTAGCCGGATGTGTTGCAAGAATCCGGCCCAATTGTGCCGCGCTGCTTCAATCCCATGAGGTGAAGTATGAAACACGCGTGCAGTCACCTCCGAGTGGGTTGCGCCGCTGGAGCTGATGATACCGCGCTTAACATAATTGAATCAGCGGAAAATAGGAAGACTTTGTTCAGACAAGCACAAATTGAGGATCGGGTTGCCGAGAGACTTCCTGAAAACAGGATCACGAACTTGGTGTCGAAAAGGAATTAAGCCTCGGGCTCAGCCTCGGTGGGGGCTTCCTCCGCCAGTGGAAGCAGCACGGTGAAGGTGCTGCCTTCTCCAAGCTCGCTTTCAACCCATACCCGGCCGCCCAACGCTTCGCTCAAGCCCTTGACCAGCGTCAAGCCAACGCCTTCTTCCCCCAGGCCGGGGATCATGGATTTGTTGGCCGGATACAGCCGCTGGAAAACCCGTCCCAAATCCTCGGCGGGGATCCCCTCGCCGGAATCTGTGACTGACAGCAGCAGGAATCCTTGATCGGGTGTGGGCTCGACCCGGGCGGAGAGAAGCACGGATTTGCCTTCTGGCGAGGCGATGATGGCATTGCGAAGCAGATGCACCATGATCTGGGAGATGGCCATTTCATCCCCGAAGACCGCAGGGACTTCGTCGGGAAAGTCCATTTGAAGTGAAATGTGCTTTTCTCTTAGCGCGGGGCTGATCTCGCCGACCGCCTCCTCCACACAGCTGAGCAAATCCACCCGCGTGGGCTGTAGATCCAGAGTCCCCGACTCCAGCGCGGTCATTTGCACAAGATCCCTGACCAGGTTGCCCATGCGCTCGACCGCGCTGCGGACCCGCTCCAGGAATTTACGCTGCATCGCGCCGAGCAGCCCGACCGATTCACCCAGGAGCAAGTCTGTATAACCCAACACGGAGGACATCGGCTGGCGGAGCTCCTGGGCGATGGAGGCGATCGCTTCCAGGTCGCGTTTCTTGATGGAGGGGCGGCCATCAGATTCCGCCATTTCCGCTTCGAGTTGCTCGATCCGGCTGCGGGCTTGCATCAGCTCTTCATACGCATCCTGGAGCTGCTGGGAAACGCCAGCTTGATCTTCCGGGGTGGAAGGCTGCGCTGTTTCCGGGCCGACCATCTTCAGGCTTTCAATTTCGGCCTCGAGGAGCGCGATGGTCTCCTCGGCATCCTGCGCGTCCTGAGACATGGTGGATATGGACTCAATTTCACTGAGATCGACTTGCTCATTGGCGTGAAGCATTTCGAACAGACGCATATTATCCTGCTCGAGCTGGTGGATCCTTTGCTGAGCTTCGAGCAGCACGTCATAAGCTTCACCGGAGGCCGGGGTTCGGGTCCTGAACTGGGAGAATCGCTCGGCCAGGTGGTCGGCGATGTTTTCAAGCAAATTCTGATGATCATCGGACCAGCTTCGCCGGGCGTAGGGTGAGAGGAGAAGCAATCCGCCGAAAATCTCTGAGCCGCGGCTGATGGGAACCAGTAGGCCAGGACCGGTGGAAGGCAAGCCGAGCAGGGATTGCAGTGTATAGACATCCGGTGCGCGGCTTCGGCTCGAGATATTGAGCGACTTTCCCTGGCGAAGGGCTTCCGCCATCACCGGGCTTCGCTCTTCATCCAGCGGAGCCCCCACCAGCTGTTGTTCTCGGATCAGGTCATAGCCCGTTGAGATGGAAAAGGTTCCGGGTGGATCAGGTGGTGTAACCAGCAAGCAGTACTCCGCTCGCATGGTTTCGGCGACTGCCTGGGCCGCTCGATCGGCCAGTTCGGTGGGATCGGTGGCGGAGGCAAGCGAGGCCAGAGCTAAGGCGATGTTGGCTTCGGCCATCTCCGTGTAATTCAGCTTGCTCAGATCCGGCTTGGGTTCCTGCGCTTTCTGTTCCTCGGACCGGGTGATAATCAAAGCCCGGGATCCGGCAATCACCAGCAGTGGATAAACAAGCAGGTGAGCCAGGCGGACATAGCGGGCGAAGAGATCCGTCTCCTCCAGCAGTGCGAGGTGGGCCCCGTATGCTATGGCCAAAATAAGGAACCCAGCAATTGCAAGACGCCATTGTGGGGGTCGGCCGAATAGGAGAAGCAGTGTGATCGCCAGTGCTGCAAGCAGCGCCAATCCTTGCCAGAGGGTGAAGATCAGCGGCTGAGTGAGGCCGATATTCGCCAGCCCGAGCTGCTCTCCGACCAAACCCAATCCCAGCGCGACCACATTCAGAACGACGGCCGTCATCAGAATTCGATCGGAGCGAAGGTTGGATTTGGGAACCAGGAACGCCCAGGCGAAGACCAGCATGCCGGCGAAATCGATGAAATGCCCCAAAGCCGGCAGCACGCTGTCGTTACCCACAAGCTCAATCCAATTGAGCAGGGCTGCGGCAAGGAAGAACAGGCGCAGTGAGACAAGCCAACCTGCGGCCAGGGTCCAGCGGCCCGCCCGTGGAAGTGCGGTCTGCCTCAGGTGTGCCTGGCTCACTGCATAGAGGAGACCCAGTGAGATTGTGAGAATCAGATGGTAGGCCAGGCTGCCAGGGGGAGCAGCGAGAATGGACGCTGCGTTGGATAGGGTCATTACATCCGCCAGTTTGAGTGTCGCCGCGGATTATAGCATGGGGAGCGGGAGACGAAAGTCGGCCGCCTCAATGATTAAGCGACCTGCCGTCAGGGGGCGGCGCAAAACAAGATGGGCCAGGTTAAATGGAGATGATAGCGGTAGATTTTTCTACTGGCTGAGCTGGACGAAGGAATCGGGTGAGTCCAATTGATAGCGGTTGCTGGAGCGCTCGATCCGTTTGACCAGCCCGGTGAGCACATCACCGGAGCCTAATTCCACGAAGTTCGTCGCGCCTTCATCCAGCATAAATTGAATGGAATCTGTCCAACGGACGGTGGACATTAACTGGGCTTCCACGTCATCCTTGACTTGTTCGATGGTTTCGAGCGGGGTGGCGCCTACATTGCCGATGACCGGGATCACTGGATCTTTGAAATCAGCTGCCTCGAGCGCTTGCTGGAAGCGCTCCTGGGCGACCTGCATGTAGGGTGAGTGGGCGGCGATGCTGACAGCCAGCCGAAGCACGCGGCGAGCTCCCGCTTCCTCCAACAGGTTGGAGGCGACGTCGAGCGCATCATCAGCGCCGGAAATGACCACCTGCCCCGGGCAGTTGTCGTTGGCAACCCATACGCCGCCTTCGCTTTCATCGGTGGCCTGCTGGCATGCCTGAGCGACGGTGGGCGTGTCCAACCCGAGCACGGCAGCCATGCCGCCCGGCTGCTCCTCGCCGGCTTTCTTCATGGCCAGGCCACGTTCTTTCACCACATTCAAGGCATCGGCGAAATCAAGAGAGCCCGCTGCGACCAGCGCGCTGAACTCGCCGAGTGAATGGCCGGCGACGAATCGAGGTGAGAAATCAGGGTGGATCTGCTTGAAGACACGGTGAACTGCAACGGAGTGCACCAGCAGGGCAGGCTGGGTGTGTTCGGTGCTGTTGAGCTTTTCCTCCGGCCCCTGCCACATGATCTCGGAAAGCGAGTAGCCGAGAAGATCGTCCGCTTGTTCGAAGATCTCCGCGGCCAGCGGCTCAGATCTGGCCAATTCGGCACCCATACCAAGGGATTGTGAACCCTGGCCTGGGAATAGAAATGCCGTTGCAGAAGGATCCAGCTTCATGCTCCACTCCCTATTCAATTAAATGTTGAGGATTTGATGCGCTAAAGCTCTTCGGGTTCGATAATCTCGCGCCCGCCGTAGTGCCCGCAGTAGGAGCAAACGCGATGGGGCAGATGTTTCTCGCCGCAGTTGGAGCAGGTGACGAGATGCCGTGGCTTTAGGTTGTGATGGGCTCGCCGGCGATCCCGGCGTCCCTTAGATATCTTCCTCTTTGGAAGTGGTCCCATTGGAATGTGCCTCCACAATACTGGCAAAATAATGCCTGCTCCGCTGGCAGGCGAGCTTCATTATAGAAGGCGGCAAGGGGGGTGTCAAGGAAAGGCTGGGATAAGTTATAGGGCCGGGAAATTGTGGACTCTGTGGTTTCTTCTCAGTCTGTTGTGATTCAATATTGTATATCCTTGCTTTCTCACGCTCATGTCATATTATCGAGATCTAATTCCAGATAAACAGATTTAGGCAATTCCTGCAAATATCAAAGACAACCTGATATTCAGGGGAGGTCGACCGAGAGACTGATTAATCCAATTTCCCGATTTCAAAATTTCTGCTCAAATCCCTCTCCTGTTTCCTTTTCTGGTCCCATTTCGATAATAATCGACCGAATAATTCGCTTCCCGCCAGGGCAGTTGTCCAAATGGCGATTAGAGTAATGATTGGCATGCTTGGGAGACCGTCAGGCCGGGGCGTCCTCACCCGAAAGC
>JBKHKF010000109.1:0-7941 GCA_046537745.1 Anaerolineales bacterium
GTTGAGTCCACAGGGAAATTGCATCCTGTCAGCACCAGGATCAGGAGACCTGTCAGAAAGAGGGTCGTTATCCTTGAATGAAAATGGGATTGCTTATGATCCATGTTCTCTCTTTTCCGTGAAAGTCAAGATAAGCCTCGACGCGATAAGCTCCAGGGCGCCGGGTGGTTTCCACCGCTTGATCCCGATCCTCCCATTCCCGCACGAGTTCCCCATCTCGCAATAGACGGATCCGACAGCGGACCGGTGTGTGGATCTGGAGGCTGACCCCGAACTGCGGCCGAATTGTGCCGCCCATCTCCGCTTGACCACTGTCGGAGGCAGCTGTGAATCGGAAGCCCTTGGTTGAGGCGGGCAAATCATAACCCACAAAGCAACGACCGCGTTTGATGCTTAAGAAGAGACGCCTTCGATCCAAATCTGGATCACCGGACAAGGGATCCGAGGTCAGCACGTGGGTGTTCACGGCTTGAAAAAGGAATTCATAAGGGAAGATCGTTCGCTTGAGCGGCCCTTTTCGCATCGGCATCGCGTGGGCGTCCGATCCGCCGATGGCAAAAACTCTACGTCCCGCAGCCAACATCTGATCCCAGCGGGCGAGTGTTTCCGGAAATGGGCCTGTGGCAATGTGTTCCGGGCGATAGGCGTAATAAATCGCCCGGGGCCAGCTTGTCAGGGTGGATTTAAACTCGGTCATGAAGTTCCAGATTTCGAGACCCGTGTAACCCTCCACCTCCCAGGACACCCAGGACAGATCATCCTCGCCAAAGAGCGGGGCGGAGGGATCCACCGGGTGAGCCAGGAAGCAGCAGCCATCATTCCGGTTGACTCCGTCGATCAATTTCTGAGGATCCGCAGCGAGGTGGGCTAACTCCTCGCCGGTTTCATACACGAGAAGGTGATTCTTTTGGGGATGGCGGGTCTGATCGTGGACTTCCTCGCCCGTCAGCAGCAGGATGCGCTTATCGTCTCGATACCGGTAACCGTCGGCGCCTTTGACCAGCACGTTGTGATCGGTGACCACAACAAATTCAAGCCCAGCACGCATTGCCGCGGCTGCGATCTCATTGTGGGTTCCCCATCCGTCGGAGTAGGTGGTGTGGCAATGAAGGTTGCCAACGTACTCGTAGGACATTAAAAGAGGACTTCGCCTTCACGGTTGCGGCCAGCATCGGCCGGTGTGATCAGCTGCGCCCCTGTCTGGGCGCATAAAGCGATCAGCTGCTGACGCTGGGTTACGCTGAGGGGGGCCAGATGGGTGATGACCATCCGGAGCTGTTCCTTCATCAAAGCTGTTAGCAGCTGATCCCATGCCAGCCCGCCTGGGCTCGGGTCTATGAGCAGCGTAACCTGGTCGGAATCATGGGGTCCGATCAGCTTCGCGATCTCTTGATGGAGATCGCCCGATGAATCAAGCCAGCGGAAGCTCGATGCCTGTCCACCTTGCTCCAGCGGATGGCGCTCCAGGATGTATATCGCAATGGGTTGGATTTTTGATCGCTGCATATTCTTCGCCGCCTCAGGCATTCAAGGATAGCACAGGGCCATGCCTCTGCCAAAGCCCCGAGGCCCCTTTGAGGCGGTTGTCTGTATAATCAGTCACAACGGAGGCAATCTTGCGCTCGATCGTACTTCAACATCTGCTGCTTTCTTTGCTCATCACCTCTTGCGGGCTTTTCCCCGGATCACTTGGGCTATCGATGGGCCCGACCGAGTCAGCGGTTCAAGTGGATCTCCAGCCGCTGGCGACAGAGATGCTGATCGAGACCAATCGAACTCGCATGCAGGAGGGCGTCCCCCCTCTGATTGCGCACACCATGCTCATGTCAGCGGCGGAGACCAGAGCTGCCGACATGGCCCAGCTCGGCTATTTTGATCACATCCACCCGCTTCGCGGCACGGCGGAGATCGAGCGCTTGCTCCGGCCCGAGTTTCCAGGGGGACGCATTGCGGAGCTGGTGTATCGAGGGGATGGTTCATTGGATGATCTACCAGGTCAAGCCCTGCTGGCCTGGATGGCGGATACCGATAATCGGCGTGTTTTATTGGACCCGGATTATCAATGGGTCGGTGCGGGTTTGCAGCGGGAAGGCTCATATTGGATGGCAGTGTTGGTATTGGTGGGACAGGCTCAGGAAGGCTGATTTATGAACAATCGGCAAATACAACAAGTCTTTTTGGATATCGCGGACTTGCTCTCGATTAAAGGCGAGAGCCGTTATCGGATCATCGCTTACGAGCGGGCGGCGGAGGCCATTGCAGAGCTGAGCCGTGATTTGGAGGATGTTCACCGGGAAGGCGAGCTTCAGAATATCCCTGGTGTGGGAGAAGCGATCGCCGCCAAAATCCAGGAGCTTCTGGAAACGGGTGAGTTGGAGTATCTACAGAAGCTGGCGGAGGAGGTTCCGTTGAGTCTTATCGAGGTGCTCCGGGTGGGCAACGTGGGGCCGAAGAAGGCGGTCCTTTTCTGGAAGGAGCTGGGCATTACGACCGTGCCTGAGCTCGAAGCGGCTGCCCGGACGGGAAGCCTGGCCGAGCTGCCCGGGATGGGCGCCAAATCTCAGCAGCGGGTGTTGGAGGGGATCGAAAGTCTAAAGCGACATCAAACCGATCGCATCCTGTTGGGTCAAGCCTTGCCGGCAAGCGAGGAGGTTCTCAATCGGCTGCGGGCGCTGCCTTCGGTCGAAAAAGCCGAATCCGCCGGCAGTCTGCGCCGGCGGAGGGAGACGGTGGGCGATCTGGATTTATTAGCAGCGAGCCGGAATCCCGGCGTGGTCATGGAAGCCTTCACCGGCGATGAGGCGGTGGAGCAGGTGCTGGGTCAGGGAGAAACCAAAGCCAGCATCATTCGCAAGGATGGCCTTCGCATGCAATTGTGGGTCCATCTACCGGAACGATACGGTTCGGCGCTCCAATACGCGACGGGTTCAAAGGAACATAATGTTCGCATGCGAGAGTTAGCCCAGAAACAAGGACTGTCCCTGTCGGAACATGGATTTCGGAAGGAAGATGGTGAGCTGATCCTCTGTGAGAACGAAGAGTCGGTTTACCAAGAGCTGGGACTGGTTTGGATACCGCCAGAGCTCCGGGAAGATCGGGGCGAAGTGGAAGCCGCGCTGCACGGTGAGCTGCCTGATTTGATTGAAATCGAGCAAATCAAAGGTGATCTGCATACCCATACCGATTGGTCAGATGGTCGGGCGACGATGGGCGAAATGATTGAGGGCGCGATCACACGGGGGCGCAAGTACCTCGCCATCACCGACCATTCGCGCAGCCTTGGGGTGGCGAATGGCCTGTCGATCGAGCGCCTTCGTGAACAGCGGCGGGCTATCGATGAGATGCAGGATCACTATGGTGATCGAATACATTTGCTCCAGGGTGCTGAGGTGGAAATCCTGTCTGACGGGGGATTGGATTTCCCCGACGACGTGCTTGCCGAGTTGGATATTGTGGTTGCCTCGCTTCACACTTCGTTGAGGCAGCCGCGCCAACAAGTGACGGAACGGCTGCTGTCGGCGGTCAACAATCCTCATGTGGACATTATCGGCCACCCGAGTGGCCGGCTTCTCGGCCGCCGCGAGGCGGCGGATTTGGATTTTGAGCAGGTGTTCTCCGCGGCGGTAAAAAGCGGCGTAGCCCTTGAAATTAACGCCCACCCGGACCGATTGGATTTGCATGATACTCATGTCCGTCGCGCCGTTGAGTTGGGCTGCCGAATCAGCATCAACACGGACGCCCACGAACCTCACGGATTTGATGTGCTTCGCTTTGGAATTGCGGTCGCGCGCCGGGGCTGGCTGACAGCGGATCCTGTACTCAACACGATGGATTATGGATCGCTGCTGTCATGGCTTGAGTCGCGAGGCCGAGCCGAAGCGTAACGCAGACCTTCCCGGGGTGTTATCAAAGAAGGGGAGGGGAAGGTTCAAAAATCGGAGGAGAGCCCTTGTCCAATATAGGAATCGTCACCGACAGCACAAGCTCTATGCCCGCAGATCTGGTGGGGAAGTATGGCATCAAGGTGGTTCCTCAGGTGCTGAACTGGGGGGAAGAATCGATGCTGGACGGCATCGACATCACGGCCGAGCAGTTCTACAAGAGGTTGAGCACTGCCGAGGAGATGCCCACCACCTCCCAGGCGACCATCGCTGGCTTTAAAGAGGCCTTTGAGGGTTTTCTTGAAGAGGGTAAATCCATCGTTTCTATTTGTTTGAGCGACAAGCTTTCTGGGACGCTGCAATCGGCCACACAGGCGAAAGAGATGCTTCCGGAGGCTGACATCCACCTGGTCGACTCCCATACCGTGGCCATGGCGACTGGGTTTCAGGTTCTGGCGGCAGCCAGGGCGGCCAGGGAGGGCGCAGGCGTGCAGGAGGTGGTGGCTGCGGCTGAAGATACGCGCGCCCATGTCGGTTTGCTCATCATGCTGGAGACCCTGGAGTTTCTGCATCGCGGCGGCCGTATTGGCCCGGCGGCCCGCTTCTTCGGCACGGCGTTAAATATCAAGCCGATCCTGGAAGTGGTCGATGGCGAAGTGCTGCCGGTGGACCGGGTGCGAACCCGCTCCAAGGCCACCGATCGCCTGCTTGAGCTGCTGGATGAACGAAGTGGGGGCAAGAAGCCGCTGCGGATCACCATTCACCACACCGGCGCCGAGCGCGAGGCCGAGGAACTCGGCCAGAGGATTCGGGATGAATTCGAGGTCGAGGAGTATTATCAGACCATCATCACCCCGGTGGTTGGCACGCATGTGGGTCCGGGAGCTTTCGGCGTGTCGTTTTGCGCTGGCGTGTAATTCCTGGCAAACTATTAACTGAGCTTTAAGCCATAACCGTGCTTGTGTTACAATTCACATTTGTGGATTCGATACCGGACAACGAAGGTCGGGATTGGCGTCGGCCACGACCCACTCGTTAATTTGGCAACAACGATAAATCCGCCCCGGACATTTTGCCGTGAGCAAATTCCGGCGCCGGCTATGGAGGAAGGATTGTCGTGAGAGAGCGGACCATCTTTATCCTGATCATCGTCACATTGGTCCTGATTGGCCTGGGTGTGGCCGCGGGCTTCGGCTTGGACTTGATGCCTGAGCGAGCCGCCAGCCGATCGGATGCGGTCGATCAGTTGTTCCAAGTGATGATCGGCGTGGCAACAGTAATCTTCCTGCTGGTGGAAGGCGCCTTGGTTTATGCTGTTTTCCGGTTCCGTGCCAAGGAAGAAGACACCGAGGATGCCCCTGCGGTCCACGGCAATGCAAGCCTCGAAGTCGTGTGGACGCTGATCCCGGCCATCATAGTGGTTGTGATCGGCGTTTATTCATTTCGTGTACTGACCGAGATCGAAGCGCCGGCCGAAAACGAAATGGTTGTGGAAGTCATTGCCCGTCAGTTTGCCTGGGAATTCCGCTATCCGGAATACGACAATCTGAGCAGCGGGGAATTGCATCTGGTTGTTGACCGCCCAACTCGTTTTGAGATCACTTCCGAGGACGTCATCCATTCCTTCTATATCCCGGCCTTTCGAGCCAAATTGGATGCTACTCCCGGGCAGGTATCCGAACTGGTGGTCACGCCGACGGAGCGGGGGACCTTCCCCATCCGCTGTGCCGAGCTTTGTGGTGCTGGTCATGCGGACATGGTGACTCAGGCGATTGTACAAAGCGAAGAGGAATTTCAAAGCTGGGTGGCCAACCAGACGACCCTGCCTGATGATCCCGTCGAGGCAGGCCGCCAGGTGTTTGAGAAGTACGGCTGCGGTGCCTGCCACGCCTTGGATGATGTCGGTTCCACCGGCACCGTTGGGCCCGAACTAAATGGTCTCGGCGAGCAGGCTGCGACAAGAATCGAGGGAATGTCGGCGGAGGAGTACATCCGCGAAGCGATTGTTGATCCCGGCGCCCACATTGTTGAGGGTTTTCAGGATGGCCTGATGCCACGGGATCTGGGTGAGCGCATGACCGATGCCGAGCTGCAGGCGATGGTTCAGTACCTGCTGCAGCAATGAGATTAAACACATTGCACGAGGAGCGAATGAACTGATGACTGCTGAAACGGCGGCTGCTGAGAAGCCGAACTGGCGCCGATATTTCACCTGGAACACCGATCATAAGGTTATCGGCATCCAGTACTTTGTCACCACCTTCTTCTTTTTCCTTGTCGGTGGCTTGATGGCGATGCTGATCCGTGCCGAACTGCTGCAGCCTGGCATCGAATTGGTCGAGGGTGAGGCCTACAATCGATTTTTGACCAACCACGGCTCAACCATGATATTTCTGTGGGTCATCCCGGTGCTGGCGGGATTCGGCAACTATGTTTTGCCGTTACAGGTCGGGGCAAGGGACATGGCATTCCCGCGTCTGAACGCACTCTCCTACTGGCTGTTGCTGGCCGGCGGTTTGATTATGATCGGCAGCTTCTTCATCGGCGCCTCTGAATCCGGCTGGACGGCCTATGCGCCGCTCTCGATCGAAGGGCCGGATGGGCAGACGGTATGGGCCATTAGTGTGCTCCTGCTGGGGTTCTCCTCCATCTTTGGCGCCATCAATTTCTTGACAACAACGATCACCATGCGAGCCAAGGGTGTCACCATGTGGAGGCTGCCACTCTTTGTCTGGGGCATGGTGGCCACCTCGCTCTTGATCCTGGTGGCGACGCCGGTGCTGACCTCCGCCCTCATTCTGGTGGCGCTGGATCGGCTTGTTGGCACCGTCTTCTTCGCAACTGAGGCCGGCGCGACGCCAGTGCTTTGGCAGAGCCTTTTCTGGTTCTATTCCCATCCGGCCGTGTACATCATGGTGCTGCCGGCGATGGGGATCATTTCGGAAGTGCTGCCGCCATTCTCGCGCAAGCCCATCTTCGGGTACAAGATGATTGCGCTGTCGAGCATGGCCATCAGTGTGCTCGGGCTCACGGTCTGGGCGCACCACATGTTCACCAGTGGGATGGATCCAAGGCTCCGGGTACCCTTCATGATCAGCTCTATGGTCATTGCAGTGCCTACCGGGGTCAAAATCTTCTCCTGGCTGGCGACCATCTGGGACGGCAAGCTCAGATTTAAAACTCCATTTTTGTTCGCGCTCGGATTTATTTCCATGTTCGTCATCGGTGGCCTCGGCGGCATCTTCCTGGCGGCCATCCCCATCGACATCCATGTTCACGACACCTACTTCGTGGTGGGTCACCTGCACATGGTGCTCTTCGGCGGCAGTGTCTTCGGTGTCTATGCGGGGCTGTACTACTGGTATCCCAAGATCACAGGCCGTATGTATGACGAAGGGCTCGGCAAGATGCACTTCTGGCTGACCCTGATTGGCACGCTGCTGACATACATTCCCATGCATCTGGCCGGTCTGGTGGGCATGCCGCGCCGAATTGTGGACTACGCGGAGGAGTTCACAGACCTGAACGTGGTCGCCTCCATCGGCGGGTTTATCCTTGGCATTTCTGTATTGCCTTTTCTATATAACGCCGTCATCAGCTGGGTGAGGGGCCCGAAGGTTTCGGACAACCCCTGGAAAGCCCTGACACTGGAATGGATGACCTCGTCCCCGCCGCCTGAGCACAATTTTGAGGAGGCTCCAGAGCTCACTCACGGACCTTATGACTACGGTGAGGGCCTGGATCCAAGTACCCCGGCACCCGCGCCGGCTGGTGGAGACTGAGGAGCGGAGAAGGAAGATTATGAGCAGCGATAGCTACACACCAACCCACGAAGAAGAGTTCAGGGCGGGGCTGGAGCTCGGGCTGAACCACATAAAGCTCGGAATGTGGCTGTTTATCGCCACAGAGGTGATGTTCTTCGGAGGGCTGATTTCAACCTTTCTGCGCTACAAGTTCAATGTCCCAACCCCCGAATCGGCACTGCTTGATGTGGCTCTGGTCGGAGCAAACACCTTCCTGCTGCTGACCTCCAGCTTCACGGTTGTGCTTGGTCTGGATG
>JBKHKF010000110.1:0-7931 GCA_046537745.1 Anaerolineales bacterium
ATCCAGGGATGACCTGACAGTCATCTACCATCTCCTCAAGCCGCCCATCCTGCTGCTGGTCGTTCTGCTCTATGGCCTCGGCGCTGCCATCGCCCGCTATTTAGGACAACCGGTGCTGCCAGACAGCACACTGCTCGCTGTGGCAACCGTCCTCAGTATCCAAATTGCAGCGCAGAGCCTGGTCATGTTCTTCGGTCAGCCTGGCGATCGCACGGAAAGCGGCAGGATGCTGCCAGTGCCGCAAGGAGAGGGACTCTCCAGCCTCAGCATCCGCTTCCCATTTTTCCTGGCAGCAGCTGGGCTAACAGTAGCCGCTACCCTCACCGCCCTTCTGCAATTATCCGACCACTTGCCGCTCCTATCCGCGCTAATCCTGGCCGGAGGCACATTGCTGGCGCTTGCATACAGTACACCTCCATTTAGTCTGCAAACCACGGGCTACGGCGAGCTCACCCTCAGCCTACTGCTGGGGGCGGCTATCCCGGCTTTTGCCTATGCGCAGTCCACTGGCGAAATTCATCGACTTTTGGTGCTCTCCAGTGTGCCGCTCGCCGGTGTCATCTTCGCGGTCCAAATTGCGCTGTCCCTGGCTAAGTACGGCGAACACATTCAGGCTGAGCACAAGAATCTACTGGTCCGGCTCGGATGGCAACGCGCCATGCGAGTTCACGATGTCGCCCTTATCTTGAGCTTTCTGGTACTCGGACTTGCCTTCAGCTTTGGTTTGCCGCGGCGCGTGACACTCGGGACCTTCATGGTCCTGCCGTTGGCTGTCATTCAAATCTGGTATTTCAACAGGATCCGCGCTGGCGCACCGGTCCGCTGGAGGCTGCTAAGCATGAACAGCTACGCAATGGTGGGGTTGATGACCTACTTAGAACTTGCAGGCTATCTCCTTTCCTGATCTTCGCATCGCACATGTGCATTTGTTTAATTGAAAAGAGCCCCGTCGGATGACGAGGCTCTGGAAGTTTGGTCTACGGAATTATCTCAATCCAATTCCGGAATTCGCAGACGTTGGCCCGGACGAATCGAGTTGGGGTTGTCGCCAATTACCCGCTTGTTTTGTTCATAGATCTTCATCCACTTTTCTTTATCGGCCGAGCCATAATACTTCAAGGCGATGTCGCCAAGGGTCTCACCTTCTTTAACTTCGTGTTCGGCCTTGATCTTGGTGCCTGCAAAAACGGAGGGATCCCCTTTCTTTTTCTCGCCGCCCAGCTTGTCCTCTTTAGCCATAAGATCTCTCCTTTTCACTGTCTGCCGAACCCCATTATATCAATGGGAAATGCTAACCGCTTCCATCCGGCGGATGAATCCCATTGTAGAGTGCGGAGTAATCCACCTCTTTGTACCCCATCTCCAATGTGCGTTCAACGATATGACGGAATCCCTCCAATGCCTCCGTGCCAAGGTCGTGACGTCCAGCCTGAGACAGCATAAGCTCAATGTCTTTTAATATGTGGGTCACCGGGAAATGTGGGTCGGCGAAATCTCTTTCAACCATCCTGGGTAGTTTCTTATCAAACTGCGGTGAATGAAGCGAGCTGCCGCGTACGATAGCCATGAAATCCTCAATATCGACCTCTGCTTCTCGCACCATCGCCAGGCTCAAACCAAAGGAACCAACCAGACCCAACAGAAGCTGATTTAATGCCAGCTTTAAAGCGGCGGCTTTGCCAACGCTGCCGAGGTGAAGCGGCTCTTGGCTCAGGTCTTCCAGCAGGGGCCCGAGTTCATGAAACAACTCGTCCTGCCCACCGACCATCATGAGCAAAGCCCCTTCCTTCGCTTCTGGTGTGCTCCCGAGCACCGGCGCCTCCAGATAACGTCCCCCGAGCCGTTCAACATCCTCCGCCAGGTCACAGGATTCCTGCACTGCGATGGTTCCCATCTGTACGACTGTTTTGCCCTTCAGAGACAAGACTCCGTCATCACCCAGCAGGACTTGTCTGGTCACCGGTCCATCGAGCAGCACTGTCACGATCAGCGGGCTTGACCCAATCGCATCTGCCGGTTTGGCGGCGACCTCTGCCCCCTCCTCTACCAGCCGCTCGGCTTTCGTTCTCGTCCTGTTCCATACCGTCACTTGATGACCGCGGGCCAGCAGGCGCTTGGCGATTGCTCCGCCCAACAAACCCGTCCCGAGGACGGATACTTTCATGGTCTCATTTCTCCTTTTCTGACGGACTTACGCTAGCGGCTATAGGTTCCTTGGAGCTCCGCTTGGGCCAAGATATGGCCATTCATCGCTTCCATCAACTGCGCCTTTGAAGCGCCTGGCTCAAGCTGCAGTTCCTGGTCAAGCGCGTAAAGCCGGAAGTTGTAGCGGTGTGTCTCGCCGGGCGGGCAAGGGCCACCATATTCCAGATTACCGAAGCTGTTGCGGCCATGTCTGCTGCCATCCGCCAATTCTGCCTCGCTAGCCACCCTGGCACCAAGCGAAAGCCTGTCGGCGGGAATATTGTAGAGCAGCCAATGGTCGAAGGTCCCGGAAGGCGCATCGGGATCATCCATCACCAGCGCGAAGCTCTCCGTACCTTCCGGTGGATTTGCCCAACTCAATGGCGGCGATACATCCTCGCCATCACAACTGTATTCTGTCGGGATGGAGTCCCCTTCGCCAAAAGCCGAGCTTGCCAATTCCATGTATTCTCCTTCCTCTGGTCCGGTCTGTTCAGCAGTGGGCTGGATGGTTTCCGTCGCAGCCGGCGCCTTGGTATCGGCCGGCATTTCCTGCGTCTCTATTGGGCTTGATCCGCAGGCTGCAACAGCAGTCAGGGCGATAGCTGCAGCCAGGTTTCTCAGATACCTCATCACCCCTCCTTGTTCCTTAATGGAGGCGAGCCTATCAATCGGCCGCTTTCTATTAGCCTATCAAAGGATTTCCCGTGGAAGCCATGGGATCATCATGGTAGCATCAATCCATATTCCAGAAACAACCAGCAGGAGGATATGATGAGTCTGCCCCAGGTAGGAGAGCCTGCCCCGCCTTTTGAGCTTCCCAACGAACAGGGTGAGATGGTCAGCCTTAATGATTTCAAGGGGAAAGCGTTTATTTTGTATTTCTATCCCAAGGATGACACCCCTGGCTGCACCAAAGAAGCCTGTGCCTTTCGGGATGATTATTCGGCCTATGAGCGGGCCGCCGTGGAGATCGTTGGGGTCAGCGCCGATTCACCTGAATCCCATCAGAAATTCAAGGAAAAGTATGACCTTCCCTTCACCCTGCTGGCCGATGAGGGCAAGGAAATCTGTAAGCGCTATGGCGTGCTGGGAAAAAAGAAGATGTTTGGCAAGGAATTCATGGGAATTAACAGGACCACCTTCGTCATTGACGAAGAGGGCAAGATCAGCCATGTGTTTGAAAATGTGAAACCGGCCAGCCACAGCCAGGAGCTGCTGGGCGCGCTGGGTATCGATTCCTAAAAGGCCTCCCTGGCGTACGTTAGGCGAGGCTTCTCACTCCCGAACCGCGGCTCGCAGCTTGCCGGGGGGACTTTTTTTGACCAGGCGAGTGTCGGGCAAATCAACCACATATGCGCAATCGTGCCAGGAAATCGGGAGCCCCTGACAAGATCAGGCAGGTCCCGAGCTCTCCTTGGCAGAACGATTCCGCAGCAGGCGAACGGTGACAAAATAAAGGACGGCCACCACCACCAGGAGCAGCACGATTTTCTCGTAGCGACCCACCCAATCCATCACGACAGGCCAGTTCTGACCCAGCAAAAATCCTGCCAGCGCGAGCAGGAAGCTCCAAATGGCCGTCCCGATGGCCGTGTATATGCTGAAGCGAACGAGATTCATGCCTGCAATTCCGGCCGGGATGGACACCAGGCTCCGCACGATCGGAACCATTCGGCCAAAGAAGATCACCTGCTCGCCATATCGATGAAACCATGAGAGCGCGGTGTCAAAATCCTCCACCTTGAGCAGCGCCCATTTTCCATATCGCGCCATTAGATGGCGCACGCGGTGCTCGCCAAAGACGTACCCCAGGGCGTAAAAAACCAGAGCGCCGCTCACAGAGCCAAGCGCACCGACGATGGTCACCCCCAATAACGTGAAATTGCCTTCGCCTTCAAACGCGAGCCAGCCCGCCATTGGCAGCACCGCCTCCGACGGAATCGGCGGCAGCACATTCTCCAAAAACATCACAAAGGCAAGCCCTGGATAGCCCATGGCCTGTATGATGTCCTGGACCCACATGGCAACGCTGTCCAGCAGATGACTTAATCCCATAATTTAAGAATTCCTTGCGTCCGGTCGGTCAATATTAATGATTTCGGTTTTCAACGGACGAGGCATTGTAAACGATGCCTCAACGGAGATCTATCGAGGTCAACCGCACCCAATCGTAAAATGGCGATTGTGCTGTTGCCCAACGCCAGCATGCAGCAATCCAGGTCATGTGCCTTAGGCCATTATCTACAGGCGGCGCTCAACCCGCAAGTGTGACGAGCGGTACGGGCGTGAAGGTTAACACGAAGATCACCAGGCCAAGGACCGCCAGCGCCTTGCGCTTGCCGTCCAATGGCGTGATGGAATCGAGTGTTTGGGCGTGGTAGCGACCCAGGAAGAAAATCAAGGCGGCCCAGATCCACCAGCCTGTCCAGACAAATCCGAGTGCCACCAGGATTGCCACAATCACAAGCCACAGCTGCTTCGCCTTATCCCCCAACAGGACATAGATAAGGTGACCCCCGTCTAATTGACCCGCCGGAATTAAGTTGAGCGCGGTCACCAGAAGACCAGCCCACCCGGCCCAAGCCAGAGGATGGACCAAGACATCCATGCCGCCGAACGGTATGGGTTTGCCAAGGAAGAAGTATCTCAACCAATAGACTGCGGGTGCCAGGCCATTAAATCCCCTTGGAGCTGGCAACAACTCACCCTTGGTGATGTACTTAGCCAATAAATACAGGATGGAATTGCCTTCCAACAGGATACCGCCATCGGCCCCGCGCGGAAGTTGAGTTATCTCCGAGAGTGACAGACCTATGAACAAGATGGGAACCGCCACGATGAATCCCGCCAATGGGCCAGCCAGGCCGATATCCATCAGCACCCGGCGGTTCTTTGGAGGCTCCTTCATTCGGATGAAAGCCCCCAGGGTACCGAGAATTGTGCCGGGAAACGGCAGAAAATAGGGTAAAGTCACAGCAGTCTTGTGAAAACGGCCTGCAAGGTAATGCCCGAATTCATGCGCCAGCAAGATAGCCAGAAGAGCAAGCGCAAAAGGAATGCCTCCAAGGAATAAGTCAAAGAATTCCCCCACGCCATCGATCCCCAGCTCCGTGGGCTGCTGTGGGTAGAAGTTTATGTTGGCATACAGCGCACCGGCCAAAATCACGCTGAGCAAGGTGAAGAGAAACAGCGCTACATTCACCCACGGATTGGATGGTTCCGGCTGGATAAGGCCAGGCACACCTATGACAAGGTGTTTCTGGTCCTCCTTCCTGAAGAACATCGTGAGGCCATGCTCCCGGAAAAGCGGCTGGAGTGCGTCAAAAGCCTCCTCAGAAGGAGTTATCAGCCGGCCGCGGAATCGAATGGCAAAATCCTGCTGAGGACCGCCTCTCGTGACGTCATCTACGCTCATGTGTCTGGAGACTACGTCACGCAGCGACTGTTCGTCGATATCAGAGGCTGCTCGATCTGCCAGCTCGTATTCCATATCTTCCCCTGTTCATTTTGATGAAGGCGGGAGTGGATGGGAGTCGAACCCACCGCGGCCCGCTGAACGACCCGCCACCGGTTTTGAAGACCGGGGAGCCCACCGGGGCCCAACCACCCCCAAGGTTGTTTAGCATAACCTATAGGATCAGGCCTATCAAGATGTTAGCATTTCACCCAACCATCACCCTTCCTGCTACAATCCATGACCATGAGAAGCCAAATCTTCAGGGTTATGGAGGATCATCAGCCCGCAGGCAATCAACCGCCCCTGGACACCGATGAGACTATGCGCAGGAGATTGCCTGGAAGCAAGCTGGATGGGTCCAGCAATCGACGCCGCAACTGGGCGAAACTTGGGCCGATGATTCTTCTCCCCTTCTTAACCATTAGCCTGTCGATCCTGCTGCTGGGCTGCACGGACGGGCCTGCCGGCTCACCAACCTCGACACCGACGCCGCGTCGAACTGCCCCGGCTCTAGGACCAACTTCCACTCCCTCCGCCGCCCGGACCAGCGGTCCCACTGTTGTGCCAACCCCCACCCTGGCCCCCATTCCAACCATCACAACAAGCGAAATCCTGCTCGGCCGTGAAAAAGCACCCGTCACACTGCTGATGTACTCCGACTTTGATTGCGACCTCTGCGCTGCCGTTGCCGCCGACCTGATGGAGATCCAATCCAATCATTCGGATTCCGTCCGCTACGCATTTCGGCCTTTTCCACTGCTAACCATCCACGAGAAATCAGCCCAGGCTACCTCAGCCTACTTCGCCGCCAAAGAACTCGGTCAAGGGCCCGCGATGCATCGCGCGCTTTTCAACCGCCGGGAAGATTGGCGTTCGTTAACCCCTGCCGAATTCAGGTCATGGCTCATCGATTTGGCCCCGGAGCTTGATTTGGATCCGAGTTCTTTCGCCGAACTCATGACGGAGCCTCAAACGCTGAGTTCCGTCGAAACGGCTTATCAGCAAGCGCAGGCAAGCGGGGTTCCAGGTGTTCCTTTTCTCTTCATTAATAATCAGCCCTATTTGCTGGACCTTACCCGGACCAATCTGGAGGCGGTTGTCCGGCTGGCGCTGCTGGAGGGAGAGCAGTTCGAGTCCGCACCCACCGCAATGCCGCCGCAGCGGCTCCCAGCCCGGGCCACACTCCATTTCAATTTCGGCGCTGTCGAGATTCAGCTCTTTCCCGCGTCCGCCCCTCAAGCCGTAACAAGCTTCTTTTTCCTGGGGCGTCAGGGCTGGTACGATAACAGCGGTTTGTATCATGTGCGTCCTGGTGAGTTCGTCATGGGGGGTGATCCTACTGACACCGGCTTGGGCAACGCAGGCTTTCATTTCGAAGTGGAGACAGATCCAGCTCAGGCATTTGATCAGGCAGGCATGGTCGCTTTGGACAATGCCGGCTCCGGCCGGAACAGCAGTCGCTTCCTGATCACCCTTGAGCCGCGTCCGAATCTATCAGATTCCTACACCATCATCGGCCGCGTCACCTCAGGGTTGGACCAGCTTGATCAGCTATCAGCCAGGGAGCCGCTGGACGATTTACTTCAGCCTCCTGAGGCCGTTTTGGAAAGAGTGTCCTTTGATTAATAAAGCGAAGAACTACGATGGATGGGATGTAGCGCTTTTCATCTACTCGCTTGCAGGCATCATGCTGAGCCTGGCGGCTTCCCTGTCCATGGCTTTCCTGGGGGTTGGTGCGGTGGTCAGCCGCGACGCTGCCAATGCACAATCAGCTCAAGCCAGCTCCGTAGGTTTGCTGGCACTGGCCCTGGCAGCTATCCCCGCGCTGGTGGAGAGTGGACGCGTTATCTTTGGCGGTGAGCGTTCAAAACCTGCACAACCATCAGCACATTGGTACTGGCTCGGACTGGCATTCCCCTTCGGATTGCTCCTGGGCTACCTGGCTTATGAGCAATCCGTTATCCCCGGATTTCTGGGACCCTTTGGTCAGGTGCTGGCCATCTCAACACCGGTGGGCATTATTGTCATACTCATCCGACGAGCCGGCCCGAACCTCAAACCCCGACGGATCTGGGGGCATTTTCTTGCCGGATTGTGGGCGATACCATTTATTGCCATCCTGATCGAAGGGCTAATGCTTCTTTTTGGATTTTTGATGGCAACCTTGGGACTCGCGATCTCGCCAGGCGGACAATCCATCATCGAACGCTTCAGGCCTTATCTTGAATCTCCCGGTAATGGGCCTTCCCAGGTTCCAGCTGAACTACTTCTGGACGTAGTTCTCAGC
>JBKHKF010000111.1:0-7926 GCA_046537745.1 Anaerolineales bacterium
GCCACCGCCCATTGTAAAACACCATATTCCTCAGAGACGGAACCATCCACATCGGAGGCCATTGGAACACCCTCAATTCCATACTGCTCGACGCCGGCGGCTTGCTCATCGAGGGAGTCGAAGGCAATGCTTACCAATGCCACGTTCATCGAAGAAAAGTCGTCATTTTCTTGCAGATCGACGATCTGCTGCATACAGGGCGGTCAACCAACCGCCATATGGAAATAAAGTAGAACGGGCTGTTCACCTTCGTAATCGGCAAGCGACACCTCGCCGCCCTTCGCTGTGGGCAATGTGAATTCCGGGGCTTGGTCGCCTTCCTGCAAGTGGGAAGCTCCTGCCCCACCGCACGCTGTCAGTACCAGGGCTAGTAAGCTGAGAACAGCAAGGGGCAGCAGCGCTGAGAATTGATTCTTCTTCCAATTTGCTCTCACGGTACCTCCTGGGGTTTAATTTGCAGTTGATATTCAATCCAAGGATCAACAGGTGCTATCCGCGATTAACGCGGGGATTTTTTTCTCCACGCTGTTAGTAAAAATATCACATAATGGCGGCCGATGGTTGCACCCGTGCTTACACATCTCGTTTTTGCGATATTTTTCTTGCTTCCTGGATGCAGAAGTTATGCGCCCTGAGGTCTGACTTTCCTGGGGAGCACCGATGCCGTGGCTGGGTCGACGAGGCGCTCCCTCGCCATGGATCCCGCTGTTCATCCTGCTTGCCGGCTTGCTGTTATCGGGCCCGGTGACGGGGGCTATCCTCCAAGGGTCCAGGCCGTAGCGGGGGAGTCTCACCCCGGCCAACCCCTGGGAGGCCGAGCCCAATGGGGAGAGCCCAACGAAAAGAGCCGTACCTGTCGTTGTTGGCCTCTATTGATTTTGATGAGGGAAGTTTAGGGCTCTCGTCCCATCCCCGCCTCGCGGGCACGGATGATGGCCTGGGCGCGGTCGGCCACCTGGAGTTTGTTGAAAATATTGGACACGTGGTTGCGCACCGTCTTATCGGCGATGGTCAGTTCCCTGGCGATGGTGCGGTTGTTTTCCCCCTGGGCAATTAGCTCGAGCACCTCGTGCTCACGCTCGGTCAGTTCTGGGAATACTTTGCCGCCGCCGGCCGGCGTGAGGTTCGAAAAGAAACTCATGAGGCGCTCGGCGATGCCGGCGCCGAAGAGCGCCTCCCCAGATGCCACCGCCCGGATGGTGCGCAGCATCTGCTCCTGGTCGGCGCCTTTGAGTACATAGCCGCGGGCGCCTGCGCGCATGGCGGCGAAAACGGAGTCGTCGTCCTCCAGCATGGTGACGACGATGACACCGATGTGTGGACTGGTGGACACGATTTCACGGGTGGCTTCGATCCCGTTGATTTCAGGCATCTGGACGTCCATCAACAGCACATCGGGTTGGATTTCGGCTGCCAGCTCCACGGCCTGCTGGCCGTCGGCGGCCTCACCGACCACCTCGATATCCGCTATCGAGGCGAACAGCGCCCGCAGACCATCTCGGAAGAGGGCGTGGTCGTCGGCGATCATCAGCCGAATGTCATCCATCAGTTGTCACCTTCATTGAGCAAGGGCAGGCTTACGTGCAAGTGAACGCCGCCCTCTGGGCTTTCGGCAATGGAGAACTCGCCGCCTAATTCCTCCGCCCGCTCACGCATGGAGACCAATCCAACGCCTGGCTTCCAATCTTCTTGCAAGCCGATGCCATCATCGTGGACGTGGATCTCCAGCTGATCCTCCATCTTGATCGAAACCTGGCAAACGCTGGCACCCGCGTGCTGGGATGCGTTCTTGATGGCTTCCTGCACGATGCGATAGGCTGCCACTTCCACCGCCGCCGGCAGCTTGGGAAGCTGATCCGGGCCATCGATGTGCACACGCAGGCCCAAATCGGCTGGATGGGTGGCGGCCTGTTCGCGCAGCGCTGACATTAAACCGAGTTCATCCAGCGCGGGTGGGCGCAGGTTATAAACCAACCGACGAATGTCGGCTACGGCATCCTTGAGTTGATGCTTGGATTCATCCAGTAGCTGGGTCGATTGTTTGGGCTTATCGTCTAGCAGATTCTTGGCAGCATCAAGCTTAAGGGACAGACTGGCCAGCTGCGGGCCGAGGCCGTCGTGCAGATCGCGCCGAATCCGCCTCCGCTCCTCCTCCCGTGCCGAAACGAGCCGATGTCGCGCCCGCAGCAGGTCGGCGGTGAGATTGGCGTTATATGCAGCAACGCCTGCCTGGTGTGCGACCTTCTCAAGCAGGTCCCGGTCCTTTTGGGAGAGCGCTTCATCGTGAGCGCGTGGGGATACCAGCAACTGGCCGATGATGGCTCCCTGGTTGACCAGCGGGAAAGCCTGAACGGTGTCGGAGGGTTCTCCAAAACGAGCGACGATGTTGCCTGGCTGGCTCAGCTCAATGGCCACATAAGGCAGCTTGAGCGCGGCCGCAACCGTGTCAACGATGCCGGTGAGGGTGTCCTGATGGGTGCTGGTTCCGGCCAGCTGCTCTCCCAATCGAGCGAGCACCATGCCCGGTGCATCCCGGTCCCCGTACATCATGCGATTCACGGCGGCCTGCAGGCGGGCGCGAAGCGGCTGGAATACCAGGATAGCAGCGCCGGTGGCGCTGAGCGGGATGATAAGGCTGTCACTTGACTGGAAAAGCAATCCCAGGACGGCGATGATGAGCATATAAATTGCGGTTAGGCCTATGGCGAGTCCGGCGAAGACGATACTTCGATTGATGACGATGTCGATATTCCACAGCCGGTAGCGTGTAATCGCAACCGTCAGAGAAACGGGGATGATGCTGAGAGAAAGCCACCAGCCGAACTCGCTCAGCCCCGCCCACCAGGGCGCGGGAGCTCCCTCCGGCAGGGAGATCAGGTGGAAGTACGGGATCGACGAGAGCAGCATATAGAGCACCCACAGTGAGAAGCCAAAGAGCACCCACTTGGTCTGCTGCTGCTCAACAGGCGTCGAACGCTTCCGATAGCGCAGGATTTGGCCATATACAGATAATCCAAAGAGGACGATGAAACCGATGCCAAGGACGGAAAAGCCAAACGCATCGAGATTGTTCGGGGTTGGCGCAAGGATCGGAACTGCGATGCTCCAGGGGATCGAGGTGAGCACAATCCAGCGCATCCATGAAGGGTAGATCCGACCGTTGGGGAAGACCGCAAATAGGGCTAAAGTCGGTGTGGAAATGAAAACGCTCTGGACTACGAAAGCTAACGATTCGCCCTCCAGCCAAACAGTTTCCCAATGTTCCCATGGCCCGGCCAGCACCACAGAATAAATCACCAGGTAAAAGGACAGCACGGCGGCGGCCGGTTCCTCAAAACGTCTTCGGAATAGGAGCACCGCTAGTGAAAAGGAAAGTGCAGTGGATGCCAATGAAGCGATCCCGCTGGCCACTCCCAGTGGTGATCCCGAGCCGGCCTGATCGCTGGGTACGTGAAAGAGCTCGCCTGCGAGCCTGCCGGAGTAGCCGGGAAGGGAAGTCAGGATGATGGCCAACCCAACCACTGCCAACAGGAGCCAACCTGCACGCAGCGCGCGCAGAGTCCATCCGCTCAGTTTGGGCGCCGAGGTGCTTTGATCCAATGTCGATTTCGCCTGGACAGGAAAGGCCTGATTCGCCATATCCCAGTTATTGTACATGGGCAGCTTCCTGGCTAGGGGGGCAAATGTTGGCAATCATATTCTCGTTTAGCTTGTCCTATGGCGCATGAGTCTACCAACGGCGCTCCTGCCGAGATACCAGATCAGTGGAACCTGGCTGGCGGTGTAGAAAAGGTGCGCCAGGTAGTGGCCAAGCGATTGCTCAGGGTAAAAGGGCCACACTGGCAGCGGCAGCACCGACAATATCCCGCCGATGAGCAAATGCATTCCAGTCCAAAGGATGATGAGCTTGCTCCAAAGTGGGCGAAAGCGAGCCTGAAGGTACCAGGCCAAGAACAGCCCTGCGCTCATCAACGTTGGCAGGAGGTATTCCGGGCTGAGAATGGGCAGCTGGGGGAGCTCGACCTGATTGTGGACCAGCATGCCCAGCCACGAGAGACCCATCAGGACAGCGAGCCAGCCTGCCCGAACCTCCGATGGGGGTTTGCTGTTGCCGGATCCGATCTTTGCCCTCATTGTGCTAGCACAATCATGTGATGCCAGATGCCACCAAGGTTCAGCGGCAGACGCGACCAGCTCTCGCCGTAATCCGTTGAATGCAGGACGCTCCCCCGCTGAAGCCCGGCATACAGTTCGCCGGCGGCACCAGGCAGGGTGACAAGGGCGGTTGGAGTTTCAGTGAGCGGGTGTTCCTGCCAGCCGATGGGCTTCCAACCATTGTCCTCCGATCGGTAAAGATAGACTTCTGGATCGTCACCAAAGGCGTTCATGGGACCGGTGCCGACGCATCCATACCAGATTTCGCGTTGCATGGGGTCGGCAGCGCAGACAATGCCATAGCGGGCCGCCAACCCCTGGCTACGTTTCTCCCACCGCTGTCCGCCTTCACGGCTCAGCGAGAGCCCGCCGTGTCCAGCCTGATAGGCCCACATGGAATCTTGGTGATGAAATTTCAGGGAGTGGCAATCGCGCAGCGCGCCAGGGCGGTGCCTCGACCATGTCGCGCCGCCATCCTCGGATCGAACGACAGCTCCAAACTCGACCCCCGCCAGCAGCACCTCCGGATCAGCGGGTGAGATTGAAATCTCGATAACGTAGGCCCTTAGATCTGGCGGCTCGGCCGGCGAAAACCACCACCATCGATTGGGGATCCGCCTGAACCCGTCCAATTCATGCCAGGATTCACCGCCATCCTGACTTTTGTGCATCCGGGCTGGCTTTGTCCCGGCGTATAGAATCTTCGGATCATGGGGACTCACCGCCAAGGACTTGATGATCTCGCCCTTTAAACCGAGTTGGCGCCAACTATCGCCCCGATCCACGGAGACCCAGAGGCCATCCTTGTCGGTTCCGGCGTAGAGTGCATTCGGGTTCTGGGCGAGCGATAGTACTTTGACGTGCTCGAGTTTCTCCTCAACCTGCCATCGGCCGTCAGCGCCTTCAAGCGCCCGCCCGAGCGAACCACCCGAGCAGGCCACGATTGTTCTGGGGTTCATGGGATCACCTCCGCATGTGCGCTGTCCTCCATGCCATCCATAGTCTCAGCATTTTCAACTTTCCGAATCAGCTTGAATGCCCAAATCGGATAGCCGAAGGACAGCCCGGCAAGGATAGCCAGCGCTCGACCTCGCGGGATGATCAGGTCATGCCGTCCAGCTCGTTCGATCAATGCAAACCACAGCACAATGATCACCATCGATCCCATCAGCGGGCCAATCATTTCGAAGAATGACAAGACGCCAAAGATCAGGAGTAGCTGGAGCGAGATGGCCGCCAGCAGCCCGAGAAGACCCAGAGGCAGGGCGAACCTCGCGCTCACGCCTTTATTATGACGTACCCTGCTGCTCAAGAAGATAACCACTGGCAGGGTAAAGACCAGCTGGGTTGTAAAGGCGATGTCGTTCAGCGGGCCAAATATCCAAACGCCGCTGTAGAAAATGGTGATGAAGATGAGCTGGATAATGGTTGCGAAGCCGCTGATGGCCGCCGAAGCGATGACAAACTGTTTTAGGCTTTCAGCCTGCATCATAAGCTCCTTCGCTCTCCCCACCAGTCCGGGGCTCCGGGGAGGGGGCCCAAAGATGGAGCCCCGCCGTGAGTGCCGCCAGCAGACCCAGAATTAAATTCAGTGTGTTCGCCAGGTTGAAGATGCCGGCCTCAGCCCGACATTCAGCGGTGCAGTAGAAGAACAACCATCCGACTGGGATGGCGAGCACGATCAGCAGATTGATCGCTAGATTGCTGATCATTGCACGGCGGCTTCCACGCCAGGCGAAGGCCAACGCCAAACCCCATCCGCCGAACAGCAGCGCATAAATGATCGCGGCCAACTCCATGGTGGCTGGATCAGAGAAGTCGACCGAAAAGACGAACATGGCATCGAGCATGCCGCGCCACATCTCAGTAAGCAGGGCAGCGAAGGAAAGCCCGATGGCGAGGTTCCTTTTCGAGATGAATTTCATCATGATCTTTATTCTCCCGGCATATTCAAGTTAGCGGTGAATCTGAGGCTGCGTCCTGTCCCATGAACCGGTAATGAAAGTAATCAGTTGGACTCCGTCGGCGGCAAGGTCTGAAGGAAAGCCCAAATGGCCTTCAGTTCAAGCTCGCTCATCTGAGCTGTAGCGGTCCAGGGCATAAACTCGGGATCCATCTGCCGGCCGCCGGGGGTCTCACCGGTGCGCAAAGTGTTTATGAAATCAGATTCGGTCCAATTTCCCAGGTTGCCGGCGGGGGTCAGATTGGGCGCTGGCGGCGATCCGGGCGGGCCCCCTGGTATGGGGCCACCGCTGTAGTCTGCTCCATGGCAGCCGATGCAGCCGGTTGCCAGGTACTTTCCGTATTCAGCGTTGGCAGCAGGCGCGGGCGCTTCAGGGTGCGGTTCTTCGTGGTCGATCACTTCTGCTGCCAACGGCGGCAGCTGGCCGGCCACGAAAAGGGCCCGTGCCATCAAAGTGAGATTACGCTCTGGCAGCGAGTTGTCCACCGGCTCCAGACTTCGTATGTAGGCGATCAACGCGGCGACATCGCCGTCGCTGAGCACGAAGAATTCTTGAGAGGGCATAACAATGAGCCCCTGACCTTCGGCATCAATGCCGTGGCGGATGGCCCGGGCCAGCTCGGGGTCAGTGTAGGTTTCCGCTACTCCGCCCTCACCGCTGGTTAAATTGGAGGCAGCTATGACCCCAATCATCGGATCGGCAATCATCACCTCACCGCCGAGGTTATCGCCATGGCAGTCGGTGCAGCCCCGAATCACAGCCAGATGTTCTCCTTGCTCAAGCAATTCATCGCTCGTGCGATAGGAGTCGTTTTCCGGTTCCACTTGATACGTTCGATTAATCCGCTGCTCACTACGAATGTAGATGGCGGCCAGCGCGATGAGTACGATGGCTGCAAATCCGGCAAGCACAAAGCCAAACCATTTGAGAATTTTCCGCATGGTTATCCTTCTCCCTTGGGTTATTAGCTACAGCCTAGGCCGAAAGCTGTCCCATTGTCATGAGGCAGCTGTCCCGACCGGCGTGGGAAATCCGCTCGGATGTTTAAGTTATTAAGAACGATCTCTGGGGCGGGGCCGTTTGGCAGAGGTCGCACCTGAATCGACACGCTTTGCGGCAGTGCAAGTTATCATTGGAGGGATCAATTTTTCGCCAATCTGCAGGAGGGCTATCGTGAATTTGGACGCCGAATCCTATCCGGAGCTGACACCACCCAAGCGACTGCTGTTGGGCCCAGGACCCAGCCAGGTCCATCCGCGGGTGCTGCGCGCGATGGCGACGCCGCTGGTCGGCCACCTGGATCCATACTTCCTCGAGCTGATGGATCGGACGCAGTCACTCCTCCGCTGGGCATTTCAAACCGAGAACGAAGTGACGATCCCGATATCGGGGACCGGCAGTGCAGCGATGGAAGCCTCCCTGGCCAACATCATTGAACCGGGGGATTCGGTATTGGTCTGCAGCAATGGCTATTTCGGGAGCAGGTTGGCGAACATGGCCGGCCGCTACGGGGGAAATGTCGAGGTCATTGAGCAAGCCTGGGGGAAGATCTTCACGCCCGAGGAAGTTGAAACTGCCTTAGAGGAGCGGCCAGCCAAGATAGTAGCCATTGTTCACGCCGAAACATCGACCGGTGCGCTCCAGCCCATTGAAGGAATCGCCAGGGTGGTCCAAAAGTATGATGCGCTGTTGGTTGTTGATGCAGTCACATCGCTGGGGGGCGTGCCTCTGAAAGTCGACGAATGGGGCATCGACGTTTGCTACAGCGGTTCGCAAAAATGTTTGAGCTGCCCGCCCGGCCTGGGCC
>JBKHKF010000112.1:0-7856 GCA_046537745.1 Anaerolineales bacterium
GTCCAAAGCCTACCTATATCTATGAGCCCAGCGAAGAAGAGCTTGTTGAATTCATCCTGCCGCGCTTTACGCAGCTGCAGGTCTATCAAGCGATCATGGAGTCCTTGGCTAGCGAACATGCAGCCCGCATGGTAGCCATGCGCAACGCGACAGATAACGCCCAGGATCTGGCCGGCGATCTACAACTGGAATACAACAAAGCGCGCCAGCAGGCGATCACGGGCGAGATGCTCGATATTGTCGGCGGCGTGGAAGCCCAAGCTTAATCAAGGACATTGCGGAGGAAGAGAATGGCGGAAGCAAACGGCCGAATCGTACAGGTTCAAGGCGCCGTCGTCGATTGCGAGTTTCCATCGGATAATCTGCCCGATATTTATGATGCGGTCGAGGTGCCGCTGCCTGAAGGAGAACCCTTGGTGCTCGAGGTGCAAATCCACCTTGGCAACAATTGGGTTCGCACGGTAGCCATGGACTCCACGGACGGTTTGGTTCGCGGTATGCCCGTGCGCGCCACCGGTTCGCCCATCCGGGTCCCTGTCGGCGAGCCGACACTGGGTCGTGTCTTCAACGTGCTCGGCCGGCCCGTGGACGACAAGGGCGAGGTTCAGGCCGAAACTTACTATCCGATCCATCGAGATGCGCCGGCCTTTGATGAGCAGTCAACCAAAACAGAGCTGTTCGAGACCGGCTTGAAGGTCATCGATCTGATCGCACCCTTCACCAGGGGGGGCAAGACGGGGATCTTCGGCGGCGCCGGCGTGGGCAAAACGGTGCTTATTCAAGAGCTGATCCGGTCGATCGCCACGGTGCATCAAGGTAACTCGGTATTCGCCGGTATTGGCGAACGGACCCGTGAGGGGACCCAGATGTACCGCGAGATGATCGAATCCGGTGTGCTGAAGGACACGGTGCTGGTTTATGGTCAGATGAATGAACCGCCCGGTGTCCGCCTCCGGGTGGGCTTGAGCGCGCTGACCATGGCGGAGTACTTCCGGGATCAAGGCCGAGATGTGCTCCTGTTCATTGACAACATCTTCCGCTTCAGCATGTCTGGTGCTGAGGTTTCGGCGCTGCTCGGCCGCTTGCCTTCAGCCGTGGGTTATCAGCCCACCTTGGCTACCGAGATGGGCCAGCTGCAGGAGCGCATCACCTCGACCAAAACCGGCTCGATCACTTCGATGCAGGCAGTCTACGTCCCTGCGGATGACTATTCGGATCCCGCGCCGGTGACCACCTTCGCCCATCTGGATGCGACCATCGCGCTGGAACGATCGATCGCTGACCGTTCGATTTACCCCGCGGTCGATCCACTCTCCTCCACCTCTCGAATCCTCGACCCGCAGATTGTGGGTGAGCTTCACTACCAGACGGCACGCGAGGTTCAGCGGGTTCTTCAGCGCTACAAGGATCTGCAGGACATCATCGCCATCCTGGGCATCGAGGAGCTGAGCGAAGAGGACAAGCAAATTGTGGCCCGAGCGCGCCGCATCGAGCGTTTCTTCTCCCAGCCGATGTATGTGGCAGAGCAGTTCACCGGCATGGAAGGGCGCTATATCCCGCTCCGGGAGACAGTCAACGGCTTCCGCGCTATTTTGGATGGTGAATATGACAGTCTGCCCGAGCAGGCTTTCTACATGGTTGGGACCATTGACGAGGCGGTTGAGAAAGCCCACCGACTTGAGCAGGAAGGGTAGCCAGAAGCGATTGCGCCATGCCGATCAAATGTGATATTGTCACCCAGGATAAATCGCTCTACGAAGGCCCCGCCGATATAGTGTTGGTGCCGGGGACCGAGGGCGAGATGGGAATCCTGCCCGACCACGCGCCTCTTTTAACAACGCTGGACTTGGGGGTTGTTCGAGTGCGCTATCAGGGCCAGGAGGAAATCTTCACGATTGCGGGGGGTGTGATGGAGGTTCGCCCTGAACTGGTGACCATCTTGGCCGACGTTGGCGAGCGATTGGAGCAAATTGATATTGATCGAGCCGAAGAGGCTCGCAAGCGAGCCGAGCGCTTCCTGGAGGAGGGCCCCGGCCCGGACACTGATGAATACCTGCGCATGGAGGCCATGCTGCGTCGGTCTCAACTGCGTCTGGAGGCCGTCCGTCGCTACGGACGGTCGCAACGCCGCTCCCACCCCATGGGGGATTCGGAGGCAAGCTAGGCCGCCATGGCCCTCTTAGGCAAGGACCTGGGGATTTCCCTGGGAACCAAGAACACCCTGATTAGCGAGGGCGATGAAATCGTCCTGCATGAACCCACCGTTGTAGCCATTGACATCGAAGAATTAAAGATTGTCGAGGTCGGTCACGCAGCCCGTGAGATGGAGGGCCGCGTGCCTGATTCCATCGAGGTAATGCGGCCGCTGAGGGATGGTGTGATCGCCGACTTTGAGGTGACCCATCGTATGCTCGGCCATTTCGTGCAGAAGGTATCCGGGCCGGCTCGCTTTTTTAAGCCGCGCATCATGATCACCGTGCCGCACGGCGGAACCAGCGTCGAGAGCAGGGCTGTACATGAAGCGGCGCTGCAGGCGGGCAGCCGCGAGGTGTTCCTGATCCAGGAGCCGCTGGCGGCTGCCATCGGCACCGGGCTGCCCATCGCGACTCCCTCAGGGAATATGGTTGTCGGTTGGGGCGGCGGTGTGACGCAGGCAGCGGTGATCGCGATGAGCGGTATCGTCACGGCAGGAGCAGTGCGCCTGGGCGGCATACATGTGGATGAGGCCATCATCAATTACGTGCGCAAAAAATATGGGTTGATCATCGGACCGCGCACCGCCGAGGAAGCCAAAATCCGCATCGGGGCGGCCATTCCCCAGGACGAGGATCGATCCATCGAAATCCAGGGCCAGGACCAGGTGACTAATCTGCCGCGGCCGATCACGCTCACCACCAACGAGATCGTCGAGGCGATTCAGGAAACACTCCACCTGCAGGTCGCCTCGGTGCGAGATGTGCTTGAAACCACGCCGCCCGAGCTCGCTTCGGACATTATCGATCGCGGTATGGTTATCTGCGGGGGCGGCTCGCTGCTGCGCGGCATCGACAAGTGGCTTACTCGGGAGACCGGTGTGCCGGCATACCTGGCCGAGGAGCCCGTTGCCTGCATCGCAAAGGGAGCAGCCAAGGGATTGACCATGCTGGACCGGCTTCGCCGCAGTCTTCCCTCCGTTTAGCGCTAAACCCCCTCCAATCTTCGCTCTGGACAAATTAGCCGCGACTTCCCTTTTATTACAATAAATCGTAGCGGAGCGCTTGCGTTCCATGATTCCGACCCATGCGGGCCGGATTTTGCCATAGCTTTGGCTTGTTCGCGCAAGCGCGCAAAATGAAAAACGAGTAATCAAGTGGGCTGAAATGTCAAAAGATCAGGGACGCCATGCCCCTGTTGCAGGCAGCGACCTCATCGAAGAAGTGGAAGATCTAGAGGCTGATATTGAGCGTCAGTTGGCCGAGGCGCGTCAACAGGCGGAGCAAGATCTGGAGGCAGCCCGCCGGCAAGCCGAGCAGACGCGCAAAGAGATAAAGGAACAGGCGGAGCGGCAGGCTGCTGACAGGCGGGAGGCCGCGCTTCAATCGGCCCGTGAGGAGGCAGCGGAAATCCTGCGCCAGGCGAATATGAGAGCGGAGAATCTACGCTCCATCTCTGATGATGAGTTGGAGGCACAAGCCGATGACATCGTCGCCAGCCTGGTGGCCCGGGGGGGTCGAGGCGCATGAAAGCCGATATGACGGCCCTTCAAATCGTGGTGCTCAAGGGGGATCTGTCTGCCGCCGCCAGCACGCTGTATAGCCTCGGCTCGCTGGAAGTCCTCGACATCAACCAAGCGGACTTCCTGCCGCTTTCCACCTACCAGCTTTCGGAGGAGCAGCAATCGGAGCGGGAACAGGTCCGGGCAACCATGACCCGACTGGACACCGTTGCCGACCCGCTGCCGGATCCATGGACTGACCAGATTGAGGCAGCGGGAAAGGCCCGTGTGAGTTTGGATGATATCGAGGCAGGACTGCAGGAGCTTCAGCCGAGAGTTGAATCCCTTCTGGAGAAAAGGGATGAACTGAGCTCGGTGCTGGAATCGCTGCCTCGTTATCGGAAGACCGTGCGTCGAATCCAGGCCTATGTGCCTGCCTCCGGCAAGAGGCCAGGCACGACAGTCTTCGCCTTCATGGTGGATCACCGACATCGAGCCACACTTCAGGAAATCAGGAAGGAGCTGCTGCGAAGCCTGGGAGGTGAGGTGGATTTTGGCTCCGGCACGTTGGGGCAGGATATGCAGGCACTGGTCGTTGTCGTCCCCGAGCAAGCGGCCGATCGAGTGGATGAGCTTCTCGGAGGCCATGAAGCCTCACGTCTTCAATTGCCCCAGGGGATCCCGCATGACTCGGTCGAATCCATGTTGACCGCTATCGAAGATAGGTTGGACCAGCTTCCGGAGCAAATATCGGATGTGAAACTGGAACTCGAATCTATTGCTGAGAAATGGCGGCCCAAATTGAGCCTTTGGCGTGCCTGGCTGCTGGAGAAGGTGGACAAGGCCGCTTTCTCTCAGAGACTCGGGGAAACGGAACGGACGGCGATCATCACAGGCTGGGCGTTGACCAGCGAAGTACCGTCCCTGGAAAGGGCATTGGAAGACGCGCTGAGTGGAAAAGTAGCGATTGAACCACTGCCGCACTCGCCGGAGCTTGAGCAAACAAAGCCGGTGGTGCTCTCCAACCCGAAACCGGCGGAATCTTTTGAGAGCCTCGTCGAACTACTCGGATTGCCCTCATCCGAGTCTATCGATCCCTCCCCGTTGATGTTGATCTTCATGCCTTTGTTCTTCGGCATGATGCTGGGGGATATTGGCTATGGATTGCTCCTGCTTGGTGTGAGCTGGCTGTTCCGTAGGCGGATGGATGAGGGAATCGGCAAGGATCTGTTGCAGGTGCTGTCCATCGGTGCGGGCTGGGCCATCGTGTTTGGAATTCTGTTTGGCGAAGCTTTAGGCACACTGGGGCACGATTTGGGTCTGGAACCGCTCTGGTTCGACCGTGGGGCGGCTGAGTACCTGCCCACCTTGCCCGCCATTACTATCGGCGTAGGGGCGGCACATATTGTGTTGGGCCTGGTCATTGGTCTCTGGGAGGCGCTTCAGCATCGACACCGCTCTCATCTTCTGGAAAGAGGAGGGAAGCTGCTGGGCTTGGTGGGGTTGATTCTGCTGACGTCTGTGCTGGCCGAACTGATGCCCGGCGAGCTGATGACACCGACGGTGGTCTTGGTGATTCTTGGTGTGGTGCTGCTCGGCATGTCCGAGGGCAAGTTTGGCTGGGTGCTGGCGCCCATCGAATTCATGAGCTTGATCGCCAATGTGTTGTCCTATTTGCGTATTGCCGCTATCGGACTGGCTTCGGTGTTTCTGGCGACGGTGGCCAATGAGATTGCAGGTACGGTCGGCAGCTTGATCGTTGGCGTCATTATTGCCGTTTTGATGCATCTTCTCAATGTGGTGATGGGCGCCTTCAGCCCGAGCATTCACAGCCTGCGCCTTCACTACGTTGAGTTCTTCCGCAAATTCTATGAAACCGGCGGCCAACCATTCAAGCCCTTTGGCGATCGATCGAAACCTCGTCGTCGGGGACGCCTTCAGGAGTCCTTGTGATGTTCACAATGATTGAGATAAGGAGAAGACCATGGAAATTGGATTACGGGCAATAGGAGCCGCGCTGGCCATCGGAGTTTCCGCGCTGGCAACGGCGCTTGCCCAGTCGCGGATTGGCTCAGCCGGCATGGGTGCGCTCGCGGAGAACGAGGATCTGGCGGGCATCATCATCCTGCTGGTGGCAATCCCAGAGACGATGGTCGTACTCGGCTTTGCTGCCGCCGCCATGATCCTGCTGCTAGGAGGCTGATTTGCCGCGACCGAAGCTGCTCGAAGCTTTGCGGACCCAATGTCAGCTCGAAATTGAGGCAATTGAAGCGAGAGCGAGGCAGCGGTCCCAAGACATAATCGAGGCGGCGAGAGAAGAAGGTCTGAGCGGCAAATACGAGATTCTCCATCAAGCGGACAGGGCGATTGAGAAGCGCCGGGGCGAGATTCTGCAGCAAGCGCGTATGGAAGCCATGAAGACCATCGGTGCCGCCCGAGGGGAGATGGCCGAGCGCGTCCTCAGCCAGGTTGAAAAACGGCTCCGGCAGGTGCGCCAGCGTGCCAATTATCCTGATTTCCTTAAGTCGCAAGCGCAGGCGGCCGCCAATTCTCTTGGAGATGATGGTCCCATTCGGTTCCAGGCCGACGCCCGAGACCGGGATGTCCTGGAAGGGTGGCTGCAGGCAAAGGGGATTGAAGCAGAAACTGCTTACGACATTGAAACCTGGGGCGGTCTGATCGCCGCCAGTCACGACGGACGGATCGAGATCGACAGCCGCATGGAAGCTCGACTCGCCCAGGTGGAGGAATCCATCCGGGATAACGTGATTGCCTGGCTGAGCGAGAGCGAACCCGTCCTGACAGGCAACCAGGAGGCCGGGCCACGACCCTCTGACCCCGAATTTCAGCAAGGTCGTCAATCGCCGCCTGCTCGCATGGACAACTGAGGGCTCTGATGGCCGGTTTTGATTATGGCAACGCCAGGATACGTGCGATGAAAGCACGGCTGTTGACGCCGGAAGATTTCAAAGAACTGGCCAGGCTGCCAACGCTTTCCATGTTCCTGAGCTATCTGCATGAAACACCTTATCGGAACAGCCTTCAAGCGGGTCTCACTCAGCGTGGAACACTGGAGAGTGTACACAGAATCCTGCAGCGGGATCTTGAATTCGCCCTCCGTAAAACCGTTGGATATTTTGAAGGGACGCCGCGTCGAATTGTGGAGGTGCTGGTTCGCAGGTTTGAAATAGATAACGCCCGTGCCCTGTTTCGGGGCCTGCAGCAGGGCTTGCCATCGGTCGCGATTGCACCCGCTTTGGTCACAACCCCCGTATTTGAGCGAGCGCTATGGCTGGACTTGGCGGGATCTTCGACCATGAGGGAATCCCTGGATCGCATGGCAACAATACAATTGCCCTGGGCGCCGGCGCTGCTATCCCGGGCGGCGGAGGAGGGGGAATTGAAAGCGCCAGATCTGGAGCATGCTCTTATTCAATGGCACTATCGGCTGGCGTGTCAACAACTGGAGGAGCTGGGCTCCAAAGCTGATCGCGCACTGCAAGCGGTCAGAATGGAAATCGACCATATAAATATCGAAACCGCCTTTCGCGCGATCCATCAGCGACAGCGTGCCTCGATTGAATCTCCCGAGACCAGCTCATTGGATGAATATGTGCCGGGTGGTGATATTTCACGCTCGAGATGGAAAGCAGTGGTCGCAGCGCCCGACGCCGCAGCAGCTATGCAGGAGATCGGGGGAGTCCCGTGGTCCCGCAGGCTGCACCGCCTCTGGAAGCGCTGGGAAAACTTTCCCGCATGGCAGCGAATCGATCTAGTTCTCCGCCTGACCCGCCTCGAGACGAAGCGAGCATGGTTGATCACGGAGCCGCTCGGGATTGGCGTGTTTTTGGGATACACCGCTCTGAAAGTTAATGAGATCAGAAATTTGAATTGGATCGCGGCCGGCATCGATGCAGGCTTGGTGCCTGAGGCGATCCAGGAAGGAGTAGCCTTGAGCGGATGAAGCAGTTGTTGATTGTGACAAAGCCCGACCGAGCCGTCGGCTTTCTCCTTGCCGGTGTAACGGCACACGAGGCGACGGATGCGGCTTCAGCCCGCCAAGTCATCGAGCAGTGGGTTGAACGGGGCGAACGCGGCCTGTTGGCGATCGATTCCGAACTGGCGGCTGGTCTGGAGGCCTCCTTCATGAATTGGCTGGAGG
>JBKHKF010000113.1:0-7826 GCA_046537745.1 Anaerolineales bacterium
CCAAAAAGCTGCTCGGCGGTCTGCCTGCCCTGCCCGAGCTGTACGAGCGGGCACGGCCGGGGGCGCCGCCCAGCGGCGGCTACCGGCTCGAGAAATTGGCTGAGGCATTGCCGGGTTGGATCCAGCAGGTGGAAAGAGGAAAGCCCTTTTATCAACCCACGGGACCCAAGCGGGTCTTCATTCTGGGTTATTTGCAATGGTGGGTGGAGAACACGGCTGCGCTGTCGCTGCTGTTGACGCGCGCTGGCCACCAGGTCACATTGGCGCATCTTCCTTATCGACATTGGTGGAACCCACGCTCCCAGTGGGACGTGCGCCGCCAGCGGGCCTATTTGAATAAGCTGCTTGGCACGCTCGATTCTCTGGTGGAAGTGGAGGATCTGCTGGCAGCAAAGCCGGAGTCATTGCCGCCCGAGCTTGAGGAATCCCTGGATTATCAAAGCCTTCTCGACGTGCAGTACACGCTGCAGCGGGAGGATATCGATCCGGCTTCCGAGGGCGAAGCCGGCCAGCTCTTCCGCCTACGGCTTGCGAGAAACCAGGCGGCCGCCGCACGGGCGCTCTCGCTGCTGCAGGGAGGCGATTTCGACGCCGTAATTCTGCCCAACGGCAGCATCCTGGAGTTCGGCGCCCTGTACCGCACTGCCCAGCATCTTGGCCTGCCCGTGACGACCTACGACTTCGGCGAGCAGCGGGATCGGCTTTGGTTGGCGCAGGATCAAGAGGTGATGCGGCTGAACACCGATGAGCTCTGGCGGGCCCGCGGTTCGATCCCCTTAACGGGCCAGGAGGAACGCGAGCTGGAACAGCTGTATCGAGCCCGTCGCGGCGGACAGGTCTGGGAAACCTTTGCCCGTCAGTGGCAGTCGGGCGAGAGCCTTGGCGCCCAGAAGCTGCGCGCTGAACTGGGCTTGGATCCTGGCAAGCCGCTGGTGCTGCTCTGCACCAACGTTGTCGGCGACAGCCTGGCACTGGATCGCCAGGTTTTCACTGAGGGCATGGCCGATTGGGTTGAGCGCACGGTGCAGCATCTGGCCGATAAACCGGGGGTTCAGCTGGTGGTCCGGGTGCACCCCGGCGAGCTGCTGGGCGCCGGCCATCCCTCCGTTGAAATCGTCAACAATGCCATGGAGGACCTGCCCGATCACGTCCTGGTGATCCCGCCGGATTCCGAGATCAACACCTACGACTTGATCGAGCTGGCTCATCTCGGACTCGTTTACACCACCACCGTTGGGTTGGAGATGGCATTGATGGGGGTCCCTGTCATCGTGGCCGGTGAGGCTCACTACCGGGACAAAGGTTTCACCTACCACCCGGAAAGCATGAAGGAATACCTGGAAACGCTCGATCAACTCCTGGCTGATCCGAAAGGCCGCCGTCTGCCGGAGAGCCAGGTACAGCTGGCGCGGCGCTACGCCTATCGTTTCTTTTTTGAATATCCCTTCGCCTATCCCTGGCACGTCATCCATTTTTGGAAGGACCTGGAGGAGCGCCCCTTTGAAGCGATGATGGACCTTGATGGGCTTGACCCGTACCTGGAGACGCTGGAGGCGCTGGTCGGACAGAAGATCGATTGGGGCAGGCGCGGCACGGTTATGCCAACCGGGGAGTTGTCGGTATGACCGAGCCCAGCGTCAAGCAGGAAGTGCGGCAATTTTATGACTCAATCGGCTGGCGCCAGATCGGCGACGGGCTTTATCAGAATGCCCGCTTTGAGGATCTGCGGCCGGTCTCCCAGGAGTATCTGCACCGCTGTCACATGCGCGTCAACCGCCATTTGCCGGAGCGGGGCGAATATCTGTTGGATGCGGGTTCGGGACCCATCCAGTACCCGGAGTATTTGAGTTACTCCGAAGGATTTCGCTATCGCGTGTGCCTGGATATCTCGCATCGGGCGCTGGTGGAGGCGCGCCAGCGCATTGGCGATCACGGCCTCTTTGTGGTCGGTGATGTGGCCAGGCTGCCTTTCAAGGAAGGCGCTTTCGACGGTCTGGTTTCGATGCACACCGTGCATCACCTGCCGGCGCAGGAGCACGAACCGGCTTACCGGGGTTTTTATCGGGTGCTAAGTGCCGGCGGCGAGGCGGCCACCGTCTACAGTTGGGGCCAGCGCTCGCTGCTGACCCGGTTGAGCCGTGGGCCGATCAAGCTGTCCTTTGGCTTGATCAAGCTTTTCCGGCGGATCCGCGGCAAAGAGGAGGAGGGATCCATCCAGATGCAGAAGGAAAAGCCCGAAACACAGGAACTGCTGCAGGCCTCCGGCACCTTCACCTACAAGCATGATTACAGCTGGATGAAGCGCCATCTATCGGATCTACCGGGTTTTGACATACGCGTTTGGCGCAGCGTGAGCACCTCCTTCATGCGCGCCTTCATCCACCGCTCTTTGGCGGGCGCGCTCTGGCTTCGCTTGATCTTTCAAATGGAAGAATGGTTTCCGCGGCTTCTCGGCCGGCTCGGGCAGTACCCGATGATCGTCTTTGAGAAGCCGGCGGTGACACAATCACAGGGAGAGAGCCTCTAGATGGATTGGAAGGAAAAGGTCGTGCTCGTCACCGGCGGCACCGGCTCCTTCGGCCGCAAGTTCGTCGAAGTGATGATGACCGACTACAAACCGAAGAAGCTGATTATTTTTAGCCGGGACGAGCTCAAACAGCACGAGATGCGCGAAGCCGGCTATGTCGGCCCCAATATGCGCTATTTCATCGGCGACGTGCGCGACCGGCTCCGGCTGCGGCGGGCGATGGACGATGTGGACGTGGTAGTGCACGCGGCCGCTCTCAAGCAGGTGCCCGCCTGCGAATACAACCCCATCGAGGCCATCCTGACCAACATCATGGGCGCCCGCAACGTGGTGGAGGCTGCGCTGGACACCGAGGTCGACCGGGTGATGGCGCTGAGCACCGACAAGGCCGTCAACCCGATCAATCTGTACGGCGCCACCAAGCTGGCGGCTGAGAAGCTCTTCGTGCAGTCCAACGCCTACGCCGGCGGCACGGGCACCCGGTTCAGCAGTGTCCGCTACGGCAACGTGGTCGGCAGCCGGGGCAGCGTGGTGCCCGTGTTTCTGCGCCAGCGCGAGGATGGCCGCATCACCATCACCGACGAGCGCATGACCCGCTTCTGGCTTTCGCTGGAGCAGGGTGTGCGCTTCACCATCAACGCCATCGAGCACATGAAGGGCGGCGAGGTATTCGTTCCCAAGATCCCGAGCATGCGGGTGGTGGATCTGGCCAAGGCCATCGCGCCGGAGGCGGAGATCGATTTCATCGGCATCCGCCCGGGCGAGAAGCTGCATGAGGTGCTGATCTCGGAGGACGAGGCCCGTCACACCATTGATCTCGAAGATCGCTTTGTCGTGGAGCCCACCGGCGCCTTGTGGTTCGGCCATGGCTGGAAGGACGAGGGTGAGCCGCTGCCTGAAGGTTACCGCTACGCCAGCGACTCCAATGAGCAGTGGATGACCGTGGAGGACATCCGGGACCTGGTGGCGCCTTTTGATCCGCTGGTCTCGGATCCGTTGGAGTAAATGTGGCGACGATCCTGATCACCGGTGCCAGCGGCCTGCTGGGCGCCAACTTGGCCCGAGATTACGCCGGGGACCACGAAGTGTGGGGCGTGTTCAACAGCCATCGGCTTTCGCTTCCCGGGGTTCGGATGATCCGGGCGGACCTGGCAGAGCCGCGCCAGGCGATGATGGTGATGGGCAAGGTGAAGCCCGACCTGGTGGTGCACTGCGCCGCTGCCACTGACATTGACCGCTGTCAGCGCGAGCCCGAATGGGCTTTCCGCCTTAACAAGGACATGGCGGAGAATGTGGCGACGGCCGCCAGGCGCAATGGCGCAGATTTGATCCACATCTCCACCGACGCTGTCTTTGATGGCGAGGCGATGCCGTATGAGGAGGGGGACCAAGCGGCGCCGGTCAACGTGTATGGCGAGAGCAAGCTCGCCGGAGAAGGCGCGGTGGTGTCGGCCCATCCTGAGGCGCTGGTGGTCAGGACCAACCTGTTCGGCTGGAATCTGCGCTCTGGCAAGAAAGGATTAGCTGAGTGGTTTCTCTCTAATCTCTCGCAAGGGAGGAGCGTTCCGGGCTTCCAGGATGTGTATTTTTCGCCGCTGCTGGTCAATGATCTCGGAGATATGCTGCTGGACCTGTGGAAGCGGGGAGCAGAAGGTGTGCTACATCTGGGCGGCGGCGACTGCCTCTCCAAGTTTGATTTCGGGCGGAGGTTGGCGGCGGCCTTTGGCTACGATATAGCCAGGGTCGAACCCTCCAGCCTGGAGCAAGTAGGGCTGGGTGCTCCAAGAGCCAAACAGCTTTGCCTGGACAGCTCTAAAGCCGCATCTATACTGTCGGAGCCGTTGCCAACGATTGTCGAGGCGCTCCTGCGCTTTGAGGCATTGCGCGTAAAACTGGGCGGGGAAGTCGAAAAAGCGGCTGTCGCGCAAAACTCAACAGGCTCATGATGTCGAGGATGAAAAATGCTTTGCGTTCGGTCCTGGCTTCCTTAGGCCTACTTCGGCCTTTGCGCCGGCGCCGATGGCAGTCCAGGGTCAGGCGCCGTCGGAGTGAGCAGTCCGAGCGGTTTGGCCTGAAATCCAGGGGCCACTTGCCGATGGTATTCGCCAACGGCATGGCGAAGAGCGGCTCCCACATCCTTGAGCAGTATCTGGAAGGACTTGAACTGGTCACGCCGCTGGTGCTCACGGACATCCACCCGGTGCGAACTTACGATGATCAAGGTTCAATCCGAGAGGCGGATGAGGTGATGTTCGATCTCACAAGGCTTTTGCCCGGCGATATGGCCTGGGGCTATCTCCCGGCAAAGGATCCCTATTTTGGCTGGTTGGCTGGGCAATCGATCACCGCGTATTTCGTGTATCGTGACCCGCGGGATCGGATTATTTCCCATATCTTCTATGCCTCCGATATCCATGAGGGCCACGCCATGCGCGACTACTATCGCTCGATCGATTCAATGGAAGTGAAGATCGATGCCACCATTCGGGGAGTGCCTGGCCTAGTCGAAAATATTCGATCCGCTTATGAATCATACCTGGGATGGTTTGAAATTGATGGTGTCATGAAGGTTCGCTTTGAGGACTTGGTCGATGACCGCAGGGCCACAGTGAACCGACTGTTGGACCATCTGCTTCGTGATGATGTACCGCTCTGCGAAGATCGGGACTCCGCATTGACTGCGCTCCTGGAGGCGATGGCACCTAAGCATTCACCGACCTTCCGATCCGGGAAGTCGGGCGGTTGGCGGGCGCATTTTACCGAACGCAACAAGGAGACGTTTAAGGAAACCGCGGGCGATTTGTTGCAGGTTCTTGGTTACGAGGATTCGGACGATTGGTGATACGGATATGTTCGTTGAATCAGCCGAATTTCATCAATGTTCAACCGATGGAGGCGAGTGATCGATGCAGACTATTCAAGTTGGCCAGCGGATAATTGGCAGCGATAACCCCGTCTATTTCATCGCCGATATCGGCGCCAACCATGACGGTGAACTCGCGCGAGGGGTGGATTTGATCCACCTGGCAGCCGAGGCGGGGGCCGACGCGGCCAAATTTCAGAATTTCCAGGCGCCTAAAATCGTGTCCGATTACGGATTCAAGGCGCTCGGCGGCCAGCTTTCCCACCAGGCGGAATGGAAAAAATCGGTCTTCGAGGTGTATCAGGATGCCTCGATCCCCTTCGACTGGACCCCCGAGCTGAAGCAGGCTTGCGACGAGGCTGGCATCGATTACTTCTCCTCGCCCTACGACTTTGAAGCCATCGATATGCTCGAGGACTTCGTCCCGGCCTACAAGGCCGGTTCAGGGCTGATCACCTGGATTGAGGCGCTGGAGTACATGGCGGCCAAAGGTAAGCCGATGATCGTCTCCACCGGCGCCTGTGATCTGTCGGATGTGATCCGGGCGGTGCGGCGCGTGCTGGCGATCCAGCCGGAGCTGGTGCTGATGCAGTGCAACACCAACTACACCGGCAGCCGGGAGAACTTCGAGCACGTTCACCTTCGTGTGCTCCATACTTATTTGCAGATATTCCCGGATGTAGCGGTCGGGTTCTCCGATCACACGCCGGGTCACTCGGCGGTCTTGGGTGCCGTGGCGCTGGGGGCGCGTTCCGTCGAGAAACATTTTACCGACGACACCACGCGGGAGGGCCCCGACCACCCCTTTGCCATGGATCCGACGACCTGGCGCGAGATGGTCGATCGCACCCGGGAGCTGGAAGCGGCTCTGGGCTCGCCGGACAAGTTCATCGCCGGCAACGAGCGCGAGACCCAGATCCTGCAGCGTCGCTGTCTGCGGGCTGCACGCGACATCCATGAGGGCGAGCAGTTGACGCGCGAGATGATCGACATCCTGCGGCCCAATCCCACCGGCGCCATCCAGCCCTACGAAATTGAAGCAGCACTTGGCCTGACTCTGCTCAAGGATATTCCCGCCGGTGAGGCGCTGCGCTGGGATCTTCTGGGGGAGTAATTGCGGGTCATCTACTTCTCACGCGATTACACGCCCCATGATCATCGCTTCCTGGCCGCGCTGGCGGAAAGCGAGCACGAGGTGAGCTATCTTCGGCTCGAAAAGCGCGGCCGTCTTCAGGAAACGCGGCCGTTACCGACCGGCGTCCGGGAGATCGACTGGTGGGGCGGCGATAGGCCACTCCATCCGCTGAACTGGCCAAGGGCGGCCTGGGAGGTGCGCAAGGTGTTGAACTGTGAGCAGCCGGACTTGGTCCATGCCGGCCCGATCCAGTCGTCCGCCATGCTGACGGCCGCCGCGGGCTTTCATCCGCTGCTTTCCATGTCCTGGGGGAGCGACTTGCTCCAGGATGCGAACTCCGGCTGGGGCCGCTGGGCAGCCCGCTGGACCCTGGAGCGCACCGACGTGTTCACCGGCGACTGCCAGACGGTGCGCCAGCGGGCTATCGATCTGGGTGCGCCCGCGCATCAAACCTTTGTATTCCCCTGGGGTGTGGATTTGGAGCACTTCCGGCCGGCTCAGGATCGATCGGTGCGGGAGACAATGGGCTGGTTGGGTGATGAGATTGTGCTGCTCTCCACCCGATCCTGGGAGCCGCTCTACGGCGTTCTGGAGCTCGCCGAAGCCTTTATTCAAGTTGCCAGGGATGAACCTCGCCTGCGCCTGCTGATGCTCGGAGGAGGAAGCCTGGGATCGGAGCTGGTCGAGCGCTTCCACCTGGGCGGCGTGGCGGACCAGGTGGTTATGCCGGGGCAGATCCGGTTTGAGGAACTGCCGGACTATTACCGCGCCGCCGATTTGTACGTGAGCGCTTCCCACAGCGATGGCTCCTCCATTTCCTTGCTGGAAGCCATGGCCTGCGGCCTGCCCGCGCTGGTTTCGGACATTCCGGCCAACCGGGAATGGGTGCAAGAGGGGGAGAACGGTTGGCTGTTTTCGGTGAGGGACTCTGACGCGCTCGCATGGGCGCTGCGTCAGGCGTTCAAGCGACAAGATAGATTCCCCGAGTTCGGGGCCGCCAGCCGGGCGATCGCGGCGGAACGAGCGGATTGGGAGCGCAACTTCCAGGTGCTGATGCAGGCATATGAAGCGGCCGCCAGGTTGGGAGGTCACCGATGACGGCGCCGCAGGAGCCGAAGGTGGCGGCTATCGTGCAGGCTCGCATGGGATCGGAGCGGCTGCCCGGCAAAGTGCTTGAGGAGATCGCCGGTGAGCCGATGATCGGTCGGGTGCTGGCCCGCGCCGGCCGCTGCCCGAGCGTGGACCAGGTGGTGATCGCGACGACCTGGGATCGGGCCGACGATGAGATTGCAGCTTGGGGT
>JBKHKF010000114.1:0-7710 GCA_046537745.1 Anaerolineales bacterium
TCCCTCCTACAGGCCCCATTCAAGATGGAAAGACCGCCAGGCTCTCCAGGCGGTTGGAGGAGCTGGAAACTCTGGCTGGTATCGGCCGCACTGTGACCGCGATGCTGGAGGTGGATGAGGTACTTACCGCCGTGGTCGATGCGGCCGTCCGCCTGACGGGAGCCGAAGAAGGAAGCCTTTTATTGCTCGATCCGGACAGCGGCCAGCTGCACATGCGCGCCTCAAAGAATTTTGATGAGGAGTTTGCTCGCACTTTCCGGCTGCAGGTGCAGGATTCCCTGGCTGGCCAGGTTCTCGCCACCGGCGACCCCGTGGTGATCGATGAGCGTTCCCCGAAGAAGATCAAGACCTCTTATCTCGTGCATTCGCTGATCTACGTTCCGCTGTACGTGCGCGGCCAGATCATCGGCGTGTTAGGGGTGGACAACCGCAAGGTCGGACACACCTTCAGATCCGAGCATCTGACGGTGCTCAACGCGATGGCGGATTACGCGGCCATCGCCATCGAGAATGCCCGCCTCTACAATCGCACAGATGAGGAGCGCCGTAAGCTCGAAACGGTGTTGACACAAACGGAAAATGGCGTGCTGCTGGTGGACCCCGACAACCGATTGTTGTTGATGAACAAGGCGGCTCAGGAGGCCTTTGGCGCCAACGGCGATATGATGCTGGGTCGTTCGGTGGTGGAGTCCATTGACAACCCGAGCTTGCTCAGTCTATTGAGAGCTCCTGGCAGCGGCGTCCGTCGAGAGGAGATCGAGTCGCCGGACGGGAGGATCTTCAACGCACAGAAGACCCCGATCGAGGGGGTTGGCCAGGCAGTGGTGCTGAACGATATCACCCACTTGAAGGAACTTGACCGGATCAAGTCAGAATTCGTAACTACGGTCTCCCATGACCTGCGCTCACCGCTCACTGCCATTTTGGGCTATGTCGAACTCATCGAAAGAGCCGGCCAGGTCAACGAACAACAGCGGGAATTCATCCAACGGGTCCAAATCAGTGTGAAGCAGATCACCAACCTTGTCACGGACCTGTTGGATCTGGGTAGGATCGAATCCGGCGTCGATTCAACACGTGAAAGTACCCCGATTACGGTCTTGGCCCGCTACGCTGTGGAAGGGCTGCGGGGCGTAGCAGAGGCCAAGAATGTGGACCTTTCGACAAAGTTGCCGGAGCAGCTACCTCTGGTCGAGGGTGACCCGATACGGCTGCGCCAGATGATCGGCAATCTGCTGGAGAACGCGATTAAATACACGTCAGAGGGCGGAAAGGTGCTGCTGGAGGCCACCGCCGAGGAAGACCAGGTGATCCTGCAGGTGACGGACAGCGGCCCTGGAATTCCCCCGGCCGATCAGCCCTACCTCTTTGACAAATTCTTCCGCGGGAGCAATGTGGAGGAGGACACCCCGGGTACTGGCTTGGGCCTCTCCATTGTGAAATCCATCGTCGACCATCATGACGGCCGAATCTGGGTCGATTCCAAGATGGGAGAAGGTACTACTTTCACAGTCGTGCTACCAGCAAACATCGGCTGATCCCGGCCGGCGATTATAATGCCGGCGTGAATGGGGAAATCCCACGGCGGCATTCTCGCCATGAGTGACACTGAATCCAAAGACTTGCGTCGTCGACTTTCGCGCTTGGGGCGCGGGAGTTCGCGCGCGCCCCAAGCCCAGCCTTCTCCTAAAAGAAAACCTGTCGGGACTTCCTTCCTGGAGGAGGGGAAAGCGCTCGATACGTCTCGGGGACCCGCCTATATTATTGAGCGTAACTTCTCGCTGGATTATGAACATGGCGGAGGCCCCTTATCGGATCTGCTCTCACTTGAGAGAGACCCGGCGTTGGCGGCTCGGGTAGCCCGGAGTGCCAGGCTGGCCGAGGTTTCACTCTCTCAATTAGCTTATGTTGATACGGAGACGACCGGGCTGGCGGGTGGGGCAGGGACGCTGGTTTTTCTGATAGGCGTGGGCAGGTTTCTGGACGGTGAGTTTCGACTGCGCCAGTACCTGCTGCGGGATCCGGCCGAGGAAAGCGGAATGCTGGAGGCGCTGCGGGAAGATCTCAACAGCACACAGGGTTTTGTGACCTTTAACGGACGCTCATTTGACATACCGTTGCTGGAAATGCGGTATGTTATTGGGCTGCGAGAACGCTGGCGATTGACCGATTGGCCCCACCTGGATCTGCTTCATCCATCGCGTCGTTTGTGGCGTCGCCAACTGCCGGACTGCACGCTTTCTACACTGGAGCGGAACGTGCTCGGCGTCAAGCGGACAGAGGAAGACGTTCCAGGGGCGGAAATCCCAGGGCTGTACATGGATTACCTTCGCACAGGTAACAGCGAGGGGCTGAGCCGGGTGGTCTACCATAACGAGGTGGACATTCTATCGTTGGTGGGTTTGGCTACCAGCGTCTTGGAACTTCACCAGCAGCCGGATCCTCGTGGACTGACCAGCGCGGAGGCGCTGGCGGTGGCTCGCTGGCATGAAGGTGATGGTCGAACGGAGGCGGCCGAGGCGGCCTATCAACAGGCTATCGAGGAACAGGTTGATGAGATCCAACAGGAGGCGCTGCGCCGGCTGTCCCGGCAGTACAAGCGCCAGGAACGGCATACCGAAGCCATCGAATTGTGGGAGCAATGGGCTGAATTGGATCCAACCGATCCTCGTCCCCGGATTGAATTAGCCAAGCACCACGAGTGGAAATCCAAGGATTTAGAGCTGGCACGCCGCTGGGCAGCGAAAGCGTTGCTGTGTTTGAGTCATTGGCCTCAAGGTTGGCGCCGTCGCCGCCGCCAGGAGGAAATTGAACATCGCCTGAGTCGCCTGGGAAGGAAGCTGGAGGCCGAATCCGGCTAAGGGAGTAATAGTAGGCAATCCCAGATAATTTCTACTGGCTGCTTAATCGATCCAATTCTGCAATCTGATCCTGTGAAAGCTCCCAGCCCAGCGCGCCGGCGTTATCACGAGCCTGCCGGCCATTCTTGGCGCCAGGAATGGGAACGGCTCCCTTGGCCATCACCCAATTCAGGGCTACCTGGGCAGGACTGTGCCCGCCTTGCTCCTGGCCGATGCGCTTCATCACAGCCAGCAGCGGCTCAAGCCTTTCCCAGGTCCGGCGACCTACTCGCCGGCCCCGCGCGCCCGGCGGGGGATTATCGGCGCTGTATTTTCCGGTCAGCAAGCCTTGAGCCAGCGGGCTGTAGGCAATGACGGTCACCCCGTGATTCTGACAATATTCCAACAATCCGCTGCTCTCGATGGCGCGATCCAGCAATGAGTACTCCACCTGGTTGGAGGCTAATGAAAACCCTTGCTCAGTAAGGATTTCATTGGCGTTTCGCGTTTGCCGAAGATTGAAGTTGGAGACCCCGATGGCTCGAAGGCGGCCGTTTCGATGCTGGTCCAACATGGCGCGCAGCCACACGTCCTGTGACCGGAAAGGGAGCGGTTGGTGAATTTGATACAGGTCAACGCTTTGCTGGTGGAGTCGATCGAGGCTCCCTTGAAGGGCTTTCTCCAATTGGCCGGATAGAACCCGCCAGGGGTACGGCATGAATTTGGTTGCAATCTGAAGGTTGGTCGATGAGGTCGGAATGAGCTCGCTCAGGATCTTCTCGGATCGGCCAAAACCGTAGATTTCGGCTGTGTCGAAGAATGTCAGGCCGGCTTCAACCGAATCAGCGAAGGCCTCCTCCACATCTGCCCTGTCAAAATCCCTGCCGTAGTTCCAGAAAAGAGTATCACCCCACGCCCAGGCGCCAACGCCCATCCTGGGGATCATGACCTCGGAGGTCCCCAGTCGGATCAGATCCACTTGTGAGCTCATCATCCAGTCCTATATTGTTGAGAGGGTTGGCAGAGTCAGGCCGCACTTTGAATTTCCTGACGCACCGTGTGGTACAGGCTTTCGGCCTTTAGTTCGCTTAGTGTATAGATGGCGGCATCGAGGCGCGACGCCAGCTCCTTGGCCAGTCCCTGGTCGAAGGCCGCGTGTTCCATATTAATAACGACGGATCGAATGCCCTGTTCGCGAATCAGATCCGCCACCAAATGGGCTTCCTCTTGCGGCGGCAAATCTCCCATAGACACATTGCCGGCTCCATCCGTTAACAGGATCATCATCGGCATGATATCCGGCTGAAGGATGAGTTGCTGGCGCAGAATATCGTGGGCCAGGTTGAGTCCTGCCGAGAGCGGTGTTTTGCCGCCGACTGGAATATCCTGAAGCGCCTTTTGGGCCAGTTGGATGGAGTTGGTCGGCGGCAACACGGTGACGGCGCGGTCCTTCTGAAACACCACCAGGCCAACCCGATCTCGCCGCTGATAAGCATCGTTCAGCAGCGAGAGGATGGCACCTTTGGTGGCGGACATACGCTCAGCCACCGCCATCGACCAGGAGGCGTCCACCACAAACAGGATCAGATTGGCCGCTTTGCGGACCCGCACTTTTCGCTGCAGGTCCTTACGGCGGATGTCGAAAGCGAGCTGGGGTTTGTCCTCTTCCCGTTGGCGCTGGTAAGGCGCGGCGGCTCGCAATGTGGCGTCGAAAGCCAGGTCGCTTACCTTGCCGCGCGCGGGCCGAGCCAAGATGTAGCGGCCCCGTTTCCGGTCAGTCCGAGTCCGGGTTCGCCGACCCCCCTGCCGCCGGGTCATCCGGTCGATGGGTGCGCTGAGCGGCCTGGGCTCGAAGGAATCGCCCACATGAGGCACATTGCCACCTTCCCACCAGTCCGCATCCAATGACTTGTCGGGTTTCTGGCGGGTTGGTTGGGCCTCTCCGAGCTCCTCGCTATCGGATGCTAGCTCCGAGCTTCCGCCTTTAGGCTGTTCTTTTTTTTTGAGTCCGTGGAAGCCCCTTCAGTGGTGGAGGGGCGGCCGCCTTCTTCTTCCTCCTCGGTCACTTCGGATTGGATCTGTTCAATCCGATCCTGAAGTTCCTCAAAGGTGATCTCGGTTTGCTGGAAGGGCCCCCGGCGCAGCCGATGTGGGAGCGCCAATTCGGCGGCGAGCGCGATATCGCGCTGGTTAATTCGCTCGCGTCCCTCGAAGGCCGCGTGAGCACGGGCGGCCTTCAAAATGACCAAATCGCCCCGGTGGCCGTCTACGTGCAGCGAGGAGGTTAGGGCGGCGATGGAGAGTAAGTCGCGCCGTGTGTACTCGACTTTATCCAATAGCTTGCGTGCGTCAGCAATTTCCCTGGTCAGGGCGCGTTCGTGCTCCAGCCATTCCTCCCGGAAAGCGGCAGGGTTATCTTCGAAGGCGAGGTTGCGCTCCATAATGGCCACTCGCTCCTCAGCGGACTGCAGGCCCCGTATTTCCACCGAGAGCGCAAAGCGGTCGAGCAACTGGGGGCGCAGGTCGCCCTCCTCGGGGTTCATCGTACCCACCAAAATGTAGCGGGCCGGATGGCTGAAGGAAATCCCCTCTCGCTCGACGATGTTCATCCCCAACGCGGCGGAATCGAGCAGCACATCCACGACGTGATCGTCGAGAAGATTGACCTCATCGATGTATAGAAGGCCGCGGTTAGCGGAGGCCAGTACGCCCGGTTCAAAATGGCGCTCACCCTCCTTGATGGCTCGTTCAATGTCCAGGGTGCCGACCACCCGGTCCTCGGTGGCGGAAACGGGTAGATCCACGAAGGAGGTGGGCTTCATCTCAACGGGAAGGCGCTCGCCGGCGTTAGCCCGCTCCTGGCACTCGGTGCACCATGTGCTGGGTTCATCGGGGTCGCAGTCGAAGCGGCAATCCGCCACCACCTTTACTTCGGGCAGCAGTTCTGCCAGGGCTCGAGCCGCCGTGGATTTGGCGGTACCCCGTTCACCTCGGATCAACACACCGCCAATCCGGGGATTGATGGCATTTAAGATGAGGGCGCGCCGCATGCGCCGTTGACCGACAATGGCCGTGAAAGGATAAATAGTTTTCATAGGAATTCGGCCGAATTATAACGGAAGCGCCTGGGAAGCGGGGGTAGCGTGGCTGCCAGCAGACGGCGCCAAAGGAGCCGTTGCTCGGGGCCGCGAAGGCCGTTATAATGCTCCAATATTCTTACAGGAGCATTCGAGCAATCTATGTTGAGCCAGGAAAATACAGTGAGCGAAGAAACGATCAACGGGAACGGCGCAGAAGTACATCCGATGGACCTGCTGCTGCAGGACGAGACTTTTGATGTCGAAACTCCCAAGCGCGGCGAGATACGTAAAGGTGTCATCGCCCGTCTCGGTGAGAACGACATCCTTGTGGATATCGGTGCGAAGTCCGAGGGTGTGGTGCCGCCTAATGAAGTTGATCAGATCCCGGACGAGGTTCGGGAGGCAATGGAAGTCGGCCAGGAATTGACGGTTTATGTGGTTCGCGCGGCCGAGCACGACGGCATGATCACTCTCTCACTCCTCAAAGCGGAAGAGGAGAAGGATTGGGAAGAGGCGGAAGCGCTCTTTGAAGCCGAGGAAAATTTCGAGGCCACCATCGACGGCTACAACAAGGGTGGATTGATCGTGAAGCTTGGCCGCCTGCGTGGCTTTGTCCCCGGATCGCAGGTCAGCCTTTCGAGACGGCGTCGTTCTGGCGGCGAAAGCCCGGAAGAGCGTTGGGGTGAGATGATTGATGAGCCGATCGTGGTGAAGGTCATCGAAGTTGATCGGCGCCGCAATCGCCTGATCCTGTCCGAACGGGAAGCAGCCAAAGAAGCACGAGATTCGCTTAAAGAGCAGCTGATCGACGAATTAAAGCCGGGCGAGGTACGTACCGGTCATGTTATCAGCCTGGCAGATTTTGGTGCCTTTGTTGATATCGGCGGGGCTGACGGTTTGATTCACAACTCCGAGCTTTCGTGGAAACGTGTAGACCACCCGAGTGAAATTTTGAAGGTCGGTCAAAAGATCGATGTAAAGGTGCTGGATCTGGATCTGGATCGAAAACGCATCAGCTTGTCGCTGCGCGAGCTGGAAGATGACCCCTGGGATGAGATTTCAGCTCGCTTCCAGGAGGGCATGCTGGTGGAGGGCGAGATCACTAAGCTGACCAAGTTCGGCGCGTTCGCCCGCCTGGCGGAAACCGAAGAATATGAAGTGGAAGGGCTGATTCATATTTCTGAGCTGGCCAATCACCGCATTGAACACCCGCGGGAAATTGTGCGGGAAGGCGAGACTCTGACCCTTCGCATTATCAACGTCGAGCCCGAGCGGCGGCGGATTGGGCTGAGCTTGAGCAAGGTTGATTCCAAGGAATTTTCGGAATCCGATTGGGAAGTGGCCCTGGATGACCTAGACTCAGAGGAAGAATTAGAAGACTTCGACGCTGAACTCGAGAACGAAGACCCGGGCGGTGGCGAGGGAGCCTGAGACCTCACACCGCGCTTGCCGGGCGAGCCTTTGGGTCCGCCCGGTTGTCTTAATAGAAAAGATAGACCCCTAGGTACCCCTTCAATCCATTCTAACAACACGTTAACCTAGGTATGGCGGCTCCTTTGGTAGAATCACTGCTGATAGTCGCCCCACGAAGCTATATTCGGATGTCTGGTGGAGGTATTTAACGTGGCCGACGACAAAATGAGACGATTTACGCAAAGAGCAAGGCGTGTGCTCAGCCTGGCCCATGAGGAGGCGGAGCGCATGCATCACAACTACATTGGTACCGAGCACCTTTTGCTTGGTCTGATCCGAGAAGAGGGAGGCGTCGCCGGCCGGGTGCTCCGGGAACT
>JBKHKF010000115.1:0-7699 GCA_046537745.1 Anaerolineales bacterium
CCCGTTGAGCCGGCGGGCGATGTTCATGAAGGCTTTGCCGGCCTGTGAGCCGGTTTCTCGGACGATGGGGACCCCCTGGTTGGAGGCGACGATGACCAGCTCGTCCTCCGGGACGACCCCAAGCAATTCAATGGCCAGGACATCCAGTATGTCCGGGGTGTCCAGCATGTCGCCCCGCCGGACCATTTCTGGTTTGATCCGGTTGACGATCAGTTTACCGGGACCCTTCTCCTCGGATTCAATCAAACCGATGATGCGGTCGGCGTCGCGCACAGAGGAAACCTCGGGGTTGGTGATGATGATGACGGTGTCGGCCGGCGCGATGGCATTACGGAAGCCGCGCTCGATGCCGGCAGGGGAGTCGATGAGCACCCAATCAAATTCCGACCGGAGTTCATCGCCGAGCCGGATCATGTCGCGCGGCGACACGGCCGTTTTGTCACGGGTCTGCGCCGCTGGGATCAAGTACAGATCGGAAATCCGCTTGTCCTTGATCAGCGCTTGGCGCAGCTTGCAGCGACCTTCGACGACATCCACCAGGTCGTATACGATGCGGTTCTCGAGACCCATGACAACGTCGAGGTTGCGCAGGCCGATGTCGGCGTCGATGCACACGGTGCGGTGGCCCATTGACGCAAGGGCTGCTCCCAAATTGGCGGTGGCGGTGGTCTTGCCGACGCCGCCTTTCCCGGAAGTAATGGTGGCAATTCTGGCCGTCATGATTTGCTGATTATCCCCACTTCTCGTCGCGTTTACTTGTGCATCCAGGGCTCGGCCACGATTTGGCCGCTCTGGAGCCGTACGATTTCGGGTTGCGGCGGGCCGGAGCGCTCAGGGCTGAGGGCAATTTGGCTGCCGATTCGCAGCTGGGTCGGCGCCAAATCCAGCGCGCAAATGATCGCATTTTCGTCGCCGTCAGCTCCCGCATGCACAACGCCCCGCAAACGGCCCCAGACAATAATGTTGCCGCCGGCGATCACCTGGGCTCCCGGGTTCACATCCCCCAGCACAATGACGTGGCCGGGATACTGAATGTAATTGCCGGAGCGCAACGTGCGCTGCACCAGCACCGCCTCTTGCCCGGGCAATTCGGTGTCGTAGGCAGGCTGCTGGCTCTCTTCAACTTCATCACCGTGATCCAGGTTACCTGCCAGACCCAGATCCGCAGCCGCTTTCTGCGTGGTCTCGTCCTCGGAAAGCACGGCGATGAGCGATATGTCCTTCGCCGCTAATTCGTCCTGGAGACGGCCCAATTCAGCGGCAGTCAGGCTGTGGCTGTGGGTTTCCAACGCCAATTGGGCTCCTTTGAGAAAGGAAGCCTGCTTGGCGATGGTTTCCCGTAGGCGCGCCATTGCATGCTCTTTGGACTGAGATGGCAGCGTCACCAACAGGCTGTCTCGAACACCTTTAATGGCCAGCGAATCGCTCATATTCAAACCGTCGGCCGATTATAGCATGCAGGTTGGATGGGGGCGAGCGCTCAGGGTAGAGCGGCAGCGACGTCGATGGCCTTCAGCTGAAAGTAAGCTTCCAGCACGGTTCGCACCACCGGGCCGGCGGTCAGGGCGCCCTCACCGCCGTTGTACACGAAACCGGCCACAACGATCTCTGGGTTCTCGAAGGGTGCGTAGCCGACATACCAGGAGTGGGTCGGCCAGTCGCCCGGTTCGCACAGCTGTCGATCCTGGGCCCATTCATCGCAGAATTCGCCGGTCCCGGTCTTACCGGCGGTGGAGATGCGCTCCAGTTGGGCGGCCTCATGGGCGGTGCCGTCGGGATCGGCCACCACAAGACGCATGCCCTCTTGTGCCAATCGAATGGCCTCCTCTGAGACCAACTTGTCCGGGCTGCCAAAAGCCTGTCGGGAGTCCCGCACGGTATCTGGAACGTTGGGGCAGCCTGCGCCTATGTCCTCCAATGGTGTAATCTCATCGTCCGCGAGATCCCATAGCACGCACGGCTCGAATGCTTCAATCACATTGCCTTCCCCATCCAGGATGTCGGTGACCACGTGTGGCCACATCACCTTGCCGCCGTTGGCCAGCGTGGAAACGGAGGTGAGCACCTGGAGCGGTGAAGCGCCGACGAAACCCTGCCCCACGACGGAGTTGTAGGTGTCGCCGGTGGACCAGCTCTCGCCAAGGTTGATCCGCTTATATTCCTCATTGGGTATCAACCCGTCTTCCTCGGCCGGTAGATCGATGCCGAGCGGCCCGCCGTAGCCCAGGGCTCTGGCGTACTCACCCAGGCGGGTGATGCCCAGGCCCTCCGGCACTTCATCCTCAAAGCCACCGCCGATTTTATAGAAATAAACATTGCAGGAATAGCCGATGCCGTGCACAAAGTCGATGTCGCCGTGGCCGTCCTCTTTCCAGCACACGAAGTCCTTGGCCCGTCCCGGGTCATTCGGGAAATAAGTATTCGCAATTGTGATTTGACCCGGATCAAATAGTGTGCGATTGGGGCTGATCACCCCCTCATTCAGCGCGCCGATGGCTGTCACCATTTTGAAGGTGGAACCCGGTGGGAACTCGGATTGGATCGCGTGATTGACCAATGGATTGCCGCGTTCGTCTGCCTCGAGCACCTGGTAGTAGTCGAAGGGAATGAATCGGGCCATCCGGTTGTTTTCATAGGTCGGCAGGCTCACCAAGGCCAGAATTTCGCCCGTCTGCGGGTTCATGGCGATCACCACGCCAATAGGAGATCGCTTCTCCGGGCCGCCGAAGGGATTGGATCGATTCAGGAATTCCATCCGGTTCTGGAGGGCCGTATACGCTGCCGATTGCAGGCGGGTGTCCAGGCTTAAGCGGAGGTTGTTGCCCGGCTCTGGCTGGCGAACATCGCCGATCTCGCGCAGCACCTGACCGGCGACGTCCTCTTCGATGACCTTAAGCCCGTTCTGGCCGGAGAGTACGTCCTGGTACTGGACCTCGATGCCAGCATAACCCACCTTGTCCCGGTTTGGATCCAGGCCTCGCTCATCGACATAGAATTCCTCGAGAGCAGCCGGGACAGGGCCAAGATAGCCAATGACGCTGGAGGTGAGAACGCCGGTTCGGTAGTCGCGAACGGGCACGGCCTCCACGGTGACCCCGGGCATGTCCACCTGACGCTGCATTAAAATGCGCGCGGTTTCCTCGCCGATGTCGCAGGCGACCGGCCAGGGCTCGAAGGGCGCCAAAGAGCTGCCTTCCACCACAAGCTGCTCAATGCCGCGCCCCGGGACGCACTGCGCCGCCGGGGGCCCTTCCTGGCTCACGGGAACACCGGTCCACTCCGAGATTTCTTGATATATCTCCTGTGTTTCGGCCTGGCTCTCAGGCAGCAGGGCGGCGGTGATGTTCACGTTGTAAACCGGGATATTCCGCACAAGCTGGGAGCCGTTGCGATCATAAATAACACCGCGCGGCGCCGGGATGTTCACCTGATCCAGCCGATTGTCCTCGGCTTGAGCTTGAAATTCATCGCCTTGAATGATTTGGAGCTGATAGAGACGACCGGCATATAGCGCCATCAGGATGCCCATGATGGCGTAGGTCACCCATAGTCGCCATGGTCGGATAGGGGATTGTCCGTTCGAACCAGCCATTAGATACCAACCTCAGGTGGATACAAGCTAGACTCCAGGCTCTCGGCAATTTGAGCCACGGGGAGTGCCAGCACCACATTCAAGAAAACACTTGGCAGCACTACTTGTGTCAGCGCATAAGAGAGAACAGGCAGCCTGCCGAGCAACAACATCACCAATAAATTGATCCCGTGGAAGACGATGGAAGTGCCCAATACCGCTGCCAGAGGCATCAGCAGGTGGGCCTCCCAGAATCTTCCTTCAATCAAGGATACCAAAAACGCGGCCAGCACGAGCGCAATGGAGCTCGCTCCCAACGGAAGGCCGGAAAACAGGTCTAGAAGCAATCCACCGATCAAGCCGAACGTCATCGCCTGCACTCTTTGGCCCGTGAGCGCCCAACCGATCGTCGCCAGCAGGATTAGGTCCGGCGCGCCGTCGAGCAGCCGGAATTGCCCAAAAATAGTCGCCTGGAGTACGGTTAGCAGGCCGAGGATAGGGACGCCCAAAATATAGCCCATTTGGCGTTGCGGTTACTCGGGTGCCTCGAAGGGGAGCGGCCGGAAGTTGGTGATCACTAATACCAACTCAATTTCATCGAAGTCGACGCTCGGCTGTACAACCGCCTGCTGAAAGATCTCGAAATCGCGGCGGCGAATGCTTGTGACCTGGCCGACAGGAATGTTTGGGGGGTAAAGGCCTCCCAGGCCGGAAGTAAGCACGATTTCATCTTCCTGCAACTCGGCATCTTGATCGATGGCCGTGATCCGAATGTCGCCGTTAAGTTGGGCCTGGAGCAATCCATCGGCCCTCGAATCCTGCAGGCGGACGCTGACAGCCCCTTCGGGGTCGGTGATCAATTGAACCCGTGAAGCGGTGGCGAATACCTCCACAACTCGCCCGACCAAGCCGCGGTTTGTCACCACCGGCATACCATGTGCGATTCCGTCGTCGGAGCCAGCCTGGATCCAAATGGATCGAATGAAAGGGCTGGCATCCCGGCTGATGACACGCGTGGCAAGGTAGCTGCTGTCCGGCTGGCTGCGAGCGTATTGCACCAGGGCGGAGAGCACCTCCGCTTCAGCCACGCGCTCGCGTAAGCCGATAATTTCCTGCTGCAGCTGGGCGTTCTCGGACTCGAGCTCCTGCACCCGGGCGCGCAGGGCGGCGACATCCGAAGGGCTTGAAAGCAAATCACTGACGGCGTCAATGCGGACAGAAAGCCAACTTCCCAGCGCGCCTAACGGTCGGAAAGCCAAGCTTTCCACAGGCTGAAGAAAGCCGCCCAGGCTGAGAGCCAGGATGGCTAAGGAAATCAGCAGCAGCAGCGCGGCGTATATGGCGGTCGAAGGTAAACGCGACATCGGTTCTATCGTCCGATGATAAGGGAAGATTAGCCCGGTGTGCGTTCCAGGCCGACGAGGAATTGGGAGTAATAGTCGAGGTCCTCAAGAATGCGCCCGGCCCCGCGAGCGACGCAGGTGATGGAGTCCTCAGCCAGCCAGACGTGCATCCGGGTATCGTTGGTGAGCCGCTCATCCAGCCCGAGCAGCATGGCTCCGCCGCCCGCGAGGCACACGCCGGATTCCATCAGGTCTGCAATCAGCTCCGGCGGAACCTCGTCGATGGCGTCCTTCACGGTATCCACAATGATCTTGATGGAACTGGTAAGGGCTTCTCGAACTTCGACGGAGGAAATCTCAACAGCTTCGGGTAGACCGCTGACCAGATTGCGGCCGCGGATGGTCATGGTCTTCTCTTCTTTAAGTGGATACGCCGACCCAATTTCCAGCTTGACCCGCTCGGCCATCCGCTCGCCGATGAGCAAGTTGTATTTGTTGCGGATGTAATCGATGATGTCCTGGTCCATCTCATCGCCGGCGACTCGAAGGGACCGCGAGACAACAATGCCCCCCATGGAGAACACGGCCACTTCGGTGGTGCCGCCGCCTATATCCACGATCATCGAGCCATGCACTTCACCGATGGGCAGGCCAGCGCCCAGCGCGGCCGCGGTCGGCTCTTCGATCAGGTGGGTCTGGCGTGCGCCGGCGGCCATGGCTGCGTCGTAGACAGCACGCTTTTCCACTTCGGTGGCGCCGCTGGGAATACCCACTACCACTCGCGGGCGTGGGACCGGCACGACGCTTTGTTCGTGGGCTTTGCCGATGAAATACTCGAGCATGGCTTCGGTGATTTCAAACTCCGAGATCACGCCGTCCCGGAGCGGACGGACAGCCACCACGTTGGCCGGGGTGCGCCCGACCATCTCTTTGGCTTCGGCGCCAATGGCGAGCGGCCGTCTTGATCGCTTCTCAATAGCCACCCATGACGGCTCATGGATGACGATCCCCCTGCCGCGAACATAGACCAGCGTGTTAGCGGTCCCCAGGTCGATTCCGATATCCAAGGAGAATTGACCGAGGAGCCAGTTGAGGGGGTTAAAAGCCAAAGGTGTGTGCCTCCGCAAATTCGCTTTTGTCGGGAGGAATCCAAGCGGCGATTATACCATAGCGAGCTGTTTCACAAGGGGACCGGTGCTATAATCACGCCGCAATGAAACTCGCCTCGCAGGTCGCCGAAGTCATCGAAGCTCACGAACTCCTCAGGCCTGAGGAGCTCGTCATCCTGGCCGTCTCCGGTGGCGCCGACAGCCTGTGCTTGGCGCTGGTGCTGCGGGACCTGGGCTATCCGATCCATATCGCTCATTTTGACCACGGACTTCGGCCGGAGAGCCGCCAGGAAGCCGATTTCGTGCGGGACCTGGCCGTCGAATGGCAGGTGCCTTTCACACAAGAGCGGGCGAATCCGCCCATGGCCGGGGCTGGCTCACAAGAAGCCTGGGCTCGTCAAGCCCGTTACCGTTTCCTGTTGCGTGTAGCCACAAAGGTGGGGGCACACAGAATCGCCACCGGCCACACCGCTGACGATCAGGTCGAGACCATTTTGATGAACCTGATCCGTGGCGCAGGCCCGGAGGGGCTGGCCGGGATGCCCTTTCGCGGTCCGGTCCCCATCCAGGACGGGAAGGCGGATGAGGAACAGCCGACGCTGATCCGCCCACTGCTCGCCACCTGGCGGGAGCAAACCGAAGCTTGCTGCCAGCAGGCAGACTTAAAGCCGCTGGTCGACCCCAGCAATCGCGACCTCAAGTTCACTCGAAATCGAATACGTCATCAACTGCTGCCTCAGATCGCTGAGCTCAATCCAGGCGTGAAGGGAGCGCTGCTTCGAACCGGCTGGCTGATGCGTTCCACTTCTGATTGGATCGACCAGGAGGTGGAAGCGCGCTGGTCTGAGGTTGTGCATGCGGGGCATGAACAGGAGCTCAGATTGGATCGCCACCAATTCTCAAAGGCCCCAACGGTCCTTGAGATGTCAATCTTCCGGCGTTCCTTTCAGGCGATCGCGCCCGCCGACGCCGAGATCAATTTTGAGCACACGCTCGACTCCATTGAGCTGGTCAAACACGGGGAGCTTGGAGACAGCCTGAGCTTGCCGGGTGACTTGCTGTTGGAGATCGAAGCGGGGGAAGCGCTTCTGCGGACCGCCGGCGCGGGCGCGAGGATGGCACATGTCCCCCAACTTGCAAGCCCGAAGCCATTAAACCTGGATGGCTTGACCGAGCTGGAGGCCGGCTGGCGGATTGCCTCGGAACAAATTCAGCTCTCGGACGAGCTTCGAGCCAGAGTTGAGATGGGCCTTGAGCCCTACAATTCACCGCGCCTCGAGGTGATGGATCTGGCGCGTGTCCGCGGCAAGCTGGAACTGCGGAGTCGAGCGCCCGGCGACATTTTCCAGCCGTTGGGCATGGCAGGGAGCATGAAACTGGCGGATTTCTTCATCAACGAGGGGATCCCCGAAGCTCAGCGAGCGCGCTGGCCGCTGCTTGTGAACAAAGGGCGTATTCTATGGGTTGTCGGCGTACGTCTCTCGGAGTTGGCAAGCCTTAGAGACGGATCAGAACAGGTGCTCAAGCTCGAACTGCGCTCTCCCGAACCGACAGACTAAGCTTCGCGATTTAGCTCGCAGCTAGCCAAGCCAACGGCTCGAGATTGCCCTACCGTCCACGAAAACTGGTAAGACGTGATTGGGATCCAGCCAGACCTTCACCGGAGTGCCCGGCTT
>JBKHKF010000116.1:0-7696 GCA_046537745.1 Anaerolineales bacterium
GCGTATTGCTGCGCCCTTCCAAAATGTGAGCTTATGGTCTTGCCATCATCGGTGACAAATGCAATTCGAGTTGGTGCAGATGATGTCTCGGGGGTCATTATGTATATTCCTCCTCGGGGAATTGATTATTGACATGGGTAATCATTTGGCGGGAAGCCGGCTCGGGACCACCCCATTCGGGAATGTCCAGTATGCGCTCCGGCTTCCAGCGGCTTTCCGCTCGGTCGAGCAAGCTGGGACGTACGACCGCGAAGCCCAGGCGGAAGGCTGCCCGGTCCATCAACGGAAGAGCGATCTGAAAGCCATCCTCGCGTTCGAACTCCAAAGGGCCTAATTCATCGATGATGAAGATGTCGCAAGAGTTTATTTCGCGAAGCTTGCGATTTCCCCATGCAATGATATCGGTGTAGAAAAACCAGCGTTTGGTAGAAAGGCCTTGTTGGGCACTTTCCTTCGGATCCGCCAGCCGCCTATGGTCATCGGTGCGAAGATCCACAATGTCGATGGCTATCTTCTTTCCGTCCTGATATACGCCGGGCGAGATCAGCCCCGCCACCTGCAGGGCGGGCCGATTTTTAGTCAGCCAGGCCAGCAGAAGCTCGAGCGCCCTGGTTTTGCCGCTGTTCCGTTCTCCAGTTAGGAGCCAACGTTCGCCTGCCTGTTTCATGGGAGATCCTGGAGTACCACCACGGGTCGCCCGCTAATTTGTGCGATTTCCACATCGACTTCGTATACAGTTGACAGATTGTCAAGCGTGAGGACTTGCTGTGCGTCGCCGGCGGACAAAAGCTGACCTTTGTGCATCAGCAGCAAGTGGTCAGCTGCCAGTGCCGCCGCCTCGGGGTCGTGAGTTGTGAAGATGATCGTCATGCCTTCCTGCTGCATTCGAGTCAGAAGTGAGAGCACACGCCGTTTGTTGCCGAGGTCCAGGTGGGCCGTCGGTTCATCCAGAAGAAGAATTTGGGGCTTTTGGACCAGCGCGCGGGCCAACGTCACCATCTGCTGTTCACCGCCACTAAGCTCGAGGACGGACCGATTCCGCAGGTGCGTGAGATTCAGCCTTGCTAACCCCTTCTCGGCAGCTCTGAAATCACGTTCGCCCGGCGTTTGAATAACTCCGAGGTAGGGAGCACGTCCCAGAAGCACGTATTCGAAAACAGAGTAATCGAAAGCGACGGTCTCGATCTGGGGGACGAAGCCGATCCAGCGACTGAGCTGGCGGCGGGGATAGTGGCTGTGCGGCTCACCATCGATGAGCACCTGACCGCGATCAGGACTCAAGCTGCCCAGGATCAGCAGGAGCAGGGTGGATTTGCCCACACCGTTGGGCCCGAGAATAGCGCTGCGGGCACCGGAGGGGAGGTCGGCAGAGAAACCTGAAAGGACGGGTGGGTGACCATCACCGTAGCTGAAGTGCAGATCCTGGAGCGCCAGTGAAGGTGTCATGGCCGCGCTCCCACCCTGGTGGTCATCATCAACAGGATGAACACGCCAGCTCCGATGAAGGAGGTCAGGATCCCGAGCGGTATTTCGCCTGGCAATAGGGTCCGGGCCAGATCATCAGCCAGCACGGTGAAGGCGCCGCCCAGGAGAAGGCTGGCCGGTACGGTATAGCGGCCATCGGCTCCGAACAGGCGACGGGCGATGTGCGGGATGATCAAGCCGACCCAGCCTACCACGCCAGCGATGGCGGTGACGGCAGCGGTGCTGGCAACGGCGGCGACCAGCAGGAGCGTTCGCTCGCGGGCCGGCGCGGTCCCCAATGAAAAAGCGGTCTCGTCGCTGAGCGACAGTACATTAAGCCGCCAGCGCAGCAGGTAGAGCACCACCAATCCCACGAGGACAAAGGGGAGCACGTAAGCCAGATCTCCCCAGGTAATGCGCCAAAGTCCACCCAGCAGCCAGAATGTAATCTCGGGCAGCTCAGTGAGCGGATCCGCCAGGTATTTCAGCACCCCAGTGCCGGCAGAAAAAAGCGCCGAAACGGCGATACCCGCCAGAATCAGCCGAAGTACCCAGCCGCCAAATTGGATCCGGCGGCTGATCAAATAGGATAAGAAAAGACCAAAAACTCCAAATGTGGCGGCCATCAACTCCATCACCAGCGGGGAATCGCCGAGCCAGAGGATGCTCAGGGCGGCTCCGAAGGCCGCACCCTGGGAAACGCCCAGGAATCCCGGTTCCACCAGCGGATTGCGGAAGATCATCTGCATGACCAATCCGGCGGCGGAGAGTGACATCCCCAGCATCAGTGCGGCGACCAGGCGAGGCAGCCGCAGCGAAACCACCAATTGGCGGGCCAAGCCCTCCTCGAAGAGCAGGCGGGGCGGCATCCAGTAGGGTGCTGGGTAGCGACCGATGAAAATGGAGAGAGCCACAATGCCGAGGAGAGCTGCCAGCAGCAGAAGCAGCCGCTGATTGGGCGCTCCCCGGCCATTGCTAGAGCCATAATCGCTCAGGGGAGGTCCCCTTTCAGATTTGGTCGAATCTCCAATTCGAAGGTCTCTTGATCAAGCCCATAGAGCTGGCTGTAGAAGGCCTCCACCTGGGCCATAACATCAATCTCACTGGCGAGCTCGGGGTTAATCTTGGTGGCCAGCCACTGCAGGCCGAGGATCCAGCGGGTGTCGGGTTGGTCCCAGCTCAGGTAATCTGCCGGGAAACCGTAGAGTTCACCGTTCTGCACCGCTCGCAGCGCAGCCCAATTTTCATTCTCCGCCAGGGTGTCTGCGGTCTGGCTGGAATCCCCGACGTAGTGGATGATGAAAATCTTCTGCGGATCCCAAGCACCAATTTGCTCAAAGCCGACCACGGTCCAGCCCCCGGAAGGCGCTGCTTCCCTCCAAACCGGTTCGCCGCCGGCCATTTCCACCAGGCGGGTCTGCAGCCACGAAGCGGAAGGCACCTCGACGGACACCTCTCCATCCTGTTCACTGTACTGCGCTAGCAGCACGTTGGGTCGGGGCTCGGCGGAACTCTCATTTACGAGTTCAGCCACCAGTTCCTGACGGCTGTTGTAAAAATCGATGATTTCCTGAGCCCGATCAGCATTCGCAAAGAGCTGTCCAAGTGTGGTGATATCCCGCGTGTATTGCTCCGGTGTTTCAAGTTCAAGGTAGACCACAGGGACATCGACCTGTTCCAGCGGCTCGCCCAGGGATTCCGCCATAAAAGTTTTCATAATGACCACATCGGGCTCAAGCGGGAGAATTTGCTCGGCGGAGGCGTTCTTCTCCAGCTTCTGCATCTGATCGTAGGTTGGATTGATGAGGGGGTAAAAGAGATTAGCCTGGGATTGAAAGCGTGCCTCGATCCCGATGACGCGCTCGAAAGCTTCAGGGAAGAGGTAGACCGCGTCCGCCAGCAGCGGGGTGGCGCGACCTGCCACCACAATTCGCTGCGGAGGGGAGTCGAACTCCACAGTCCGCCCCAAGGCGTCTGTGATCGTTAATGTTTGGGGGGGCACACTCGACGGCGCCTCGGTGGCCGGAACCTCCATGGCACCGATCTCTGTCGGTGTGTTGGTCGGGCCGGCACAAGCACCTAGCAGTACCAGGCTTAGCATTAGCATGGCTCGTACAATCAGTCTTTTCATCGGGTGTTGAACTATCCTTCCGTGGGATGTGGACCTATCAAGCGCAGGTCCATTTGCTCCAGCCAATCCAGGAAACTCTCCAACTGACGAATGCGGAGCTGCAGAGCCCATTCATTGACGGGACTGCTTTGGCATGAAACGTCCTGTCTCTTCCGAAGCTGCTTAAGTCCTTCGCCTATAGCCTCAATCTGTCCGTGAATTACCTGCGCCGTCAATTCATCGCTTTCCCTGCGTGCGAAATAGAGGCGTGTTAGAAATTCGACCCGGAGCGCCTGGGTCGCAAGGCCGCTGGGATCCAGGAGCCACCGGCGGAAATGCGCTCGACCAGCTTCGGTCGCTTGCAAGTTATAGCGATCAGGGGCTGTCTCCTGGGGTTGATCGGACCCCTTGACGTAGCCCTGCTCCTCAAGGCGCTTGAGGATGTTGTACGCCTGGCTCATGCTGATCCGCCAGAGTTCCCCCAGCTCCTGCTGAAGACGCTGGTGCAGCCGGTATCCGTGACTGGGCTGACTGATGATAAGCCCGAGCAGCGGGTACTCAGGTGCCAACTGACTTGACCTTCGAGAGGTACTCACTGGGTGAGTATATATCAGGGGAAAAGCCGTTTTCCAATACTTTGCTCCTTAGCTGGTGCGTCAGTTGTCATATCCACATCACATATTCAAAGGTTCTTCACAGGTTCTTCACAACCATTCGGTATCGTTGGAGCGAACTTGAGCAATTGGATGACAACAGGAGGTACAGATGAGCAAGTGGATTAAGTTCGTTGGTGTCGGTGTTTTGGCTGCAGCACTCGTTGTGGGTGGCGTCAGTGTGGCGAGCGCCCAAAGCGACAATCCGACTGACAAGCCGGCACTGGGGCCGTGGGGGCCAAATCAAGGTCAAGGACCGGGTCCTGGCATGGGGCTGATGGCCGAGTATAGCGATGTGATTCATGAAGCTCTGGCCGACGCCCTGGGCATCAGCGTCAGTGAGTTTGAGCAGGCGCGAGAGGATGGGCTGCGCCTCCCGGATCTGGCGGAAGAGTATGATGTCGAACTGGACGAGCTCTTCGAAGTAATGAATGCTGTCAGGGTGGAAGTGCTCGAACAAGCGCTGGAAGATGGCGTCATCAGTCAGGAGCAATATGATTGGATGAGCGAGCGGCCGGGTGTGCCTGGAGGAGTCGGACCCCGCGTGGGCCGCTGCGATGGGGAAGGCCCTATGCGTGATGGCACCGGCACCTTCGCACCCCGTGGGGGGCGATTCGGAGGTAGACGGTAAGCTGAGCGGGTAGCGCGATTTGAATCAGGAAGGGCAGGCTCAAGCCTGCCCTTCCTGCCTGCAGCCGGATGAGCTTTCGGAACCCCCGCTTTCCCCCGGGCATTTTTTCGGTATTCTTGGTCTTGAACCGCTAGCAGAAAGCTGACCTGATGTCGAAGACCATCCTGGTCGTGGATGATGAAAAGCGAATTGTGGATCTGGTGTGTTCCTACCTTGAAAAAGAGGGCTACCAGACACTGAGGGCGAAGGATGGGCGGGAAGCGATGTTTTTGGCCCGCCAGGAAAAGCCGGATCTCATCGTGCTCGATTTGATGATGCCGGAGATGGATGGCTATGCTTTCATGCAGCACCATCGGCGCGATCGAGATACCCCGATCATCATGCTGACCGCCCGCATCGAGGAAGCGGATCGGATCCTGGGCTTGGAACTGGGCGCGGATGATTACGTAACAAAGCCCTTCAGTCCGAGGGAATTGGTTGCGCGCATCAAGGCCGTGCTGCGCCGCCTGGTATCAGAGCCTATTGAGCCTGAAGTGCTCCGCGCGGGGGAGCTCCGTTTGGATTTGACGAGCCACAGCGTCGAAGTTCGGGGTGAAAGCGTGAATCTGACGCCCTCGGAGTTCGACTTGTTGGCAGTCTTGATGCGAACACCTGGCAAGGCCTTTTCCCGACTTGAGTTGCTCGAAAAGCTTCAGGGAACCGCCTTCGAGGGGTATGAACGCACCGTCGATGTGCACATCAAGAACCTGCGGGCCAAAATCGAAAGGGACAGCACGGAACCCAGATATATCGAGACGGTTTATGGGGTGGGTTACCGCTTTTCGCCGGGGAGCTGACCATGTCCATTCGCTTGAAACTCCTGCTCTCATTTCTTCTGGTCGCATTGGTCGGCGTGGCAATCGTCGGTCTGCTGGCGGGCCGGGCGACCACCTCTGAATTTGGCCAATTTGTTTTCCGACAGGGTGGTGAAGAGATCGCGGCCGAGATGGCGGAGTATTACCGGACGAATGGGTCCTGGGAAGGGCTTCAGTCAGGCCATCTGAGAATGATGGGCCAAGGCCGGCGTGATGGTCCTGGCGGGGTTGGCCGCATCCCGACTGCGCCGCTGGCACTGGTCGATAAGGCAGGTGTGGTGGTGCTGCCAGGTGGCGGTCTGCGGCACGGACAGCAGGTTCCCAGATCTGTGATCAGACAAGGAATCGCGATCGAGGTGGAGGGAGATCGGGTTGGCACGCTGGTGGCTGGCGGCGCGGCCAGCGAGCTTATCAACCCCGCCGGGCAAGAGTTTCTGGCTCGAGTTAACAGAGCCTTGTTCTTCGGCGGAGCCGTGGCCGTGGTGGCAGCGCTGCTGTTGGCGGCGCTGCTGTCGGGACAGCTGACTGGTGCACTGCGCCGCTTGACAGAAGCCACTCGATCACTGGCTGCTGGCAGGCTCGGTGAGCAGGTGGAAATCCGAAGCAGCGATGAGGTCGGTGAGCTGGCATCAGCCTTCAACAGCATGAGCCAGGAGCTGGCAGAGGCGGAACGCCGTCGCCGGCAGATGACAGCGGATATCGCTCATGAACTGCGGACACCGTTGAGCCTGATCCTTGGACAATCCGAGGCCTTGTTGGATGAGGTGGTTCCGCCGGATGAGGAAAACCTGCATGTCCTTCACCAAGAAGCCCATCGGCTCAATCGGATCGTCGAAGACCTGCGAACACTTTCATTGGCGGAAGCAGGGAAGCTCAAGCTGCACCGGGGCTGGGTAGATCCAGCGGAGATGGTCCGGCGATGCTTGAATGCGAGAAAGACCTGGGCCATGAAGCGCGGACTTCATCTATCCTCAAGTGGGCTGGATGAGGTTCCGGAGATCCTGGCTGATTCGGACCGCCTGGAGCAGGCTCTGGGCAATCTGGTGGATAACGCGATGCGCCATTCCCCTGAGGGAGGACGAATCTGGGTGAGGGGGCGGGCAACCTCCGAAGAAGCGGCTTTTGTGGTCGAGGATGAAGGTCCCGGCATCGATTCTGGGGATCTGCCTCACATCTTCGATCGGTTCTATCGGGCCGATGAAGCCAGAAGCAGGCAGCATGGAGGGAGCGGCCTGGGATTGGCCATCGCCCGCTCCATCGCTCGTTCCCATGGTGGTGAGATCAACGTAGAGAACCGGGTGGAAGGCGGGGCTCGATTTGTGCTGACTCTGCCGATCGCTGGCAATGGGCTCTGAGCTTCCTGCTCAAATGCTCAATCCGACTTCCACTCCAGTGGATCCTCACCTGGGGGCATCATAGTTATGAGGCCAAGTGTGCCGATGTTGGCGAACAGCAGCGGCGCCAGGAAAGGTGCTCCCCGGATAAAGCGCTCACCGACCACGGTTCCGCCGGCTGTCAGATTAATTTGAATGTGCAGCACCATCCCCACGACCCCGACCAAGATGAGCGTGAGCATCATCGATGTATAGATAGCCAGATCCAGTCGTTTCGGCCGATCCACCGCGCCGAGATAGGCTGCCACCGCTGTCGCCAGCACGCCAATAATCGTTGGCAGCCACAGCCATGGATTTCGGAAGCCGGCTCGCGCATGGTCCAGCACGCTGCTGATGACCGTCGCCAAAGCTCCAAGGCTGACCATGAACAGATATGCCCTTGTCTTGCTGTAGGGGAGATGCAGGCGCCGGCCGCCTAACAGCTTTAGGGTTCCGCTGTCCGGCGGCTCCTCGATCCAGGCCGCGCTGATTCCGAGAAGTCCGACCAGGCAGAACATCAGTGGTCCCAAAACCGGAGGGCCCCAGACCAGCAGTGGAACCGTAATACGCTGGCTCAGCGGAGCGGTTGGCAGGATGGCGCGGACCAGATG